>NZ_MRCC01000001.1:300000-379124 GCF_001904655.1 Chroogloeocystis siderophila 5.2 s.c.1
CTGAGGCATTTACGTCGGATCACTTTAATAGTGAAGCTGCGCTGAAACAAATCTACTATGGAGATATTATGATTTTACTCAATAAACTTGACCTTGTGTCTTCGCAAAAATTAGAGGAAGTACAAGCTTACATCCGTAATATTAAAGCAGGAGCAAGAATTATTCCAACTCAATACGGTCAAGTTCCGTTACCATTAATTCTTGGTATAGGAATGACGCCAGTTAACACATTTACTCAGAAGACACACAGCGATCATCACCATCATCATCACCACCACGATCATCACTCGCATCATCTCGAAAACGATGGCTTTGTATCATTGTCCTTTGAAAGCGATCGCCCGTTTAGTGTGCATAAATTTGAACATTTCCTTACGCAACAAATGCCGCAAAATGTTTTTCGTGCTAAAGGTATTTTGTGGTTTAGTGATAGCGATTTACGACATATATTTCAACTCAGTGGTTCGCGCTATGATATGAATGCAGAACAATGGCTGAGTTCGCCAAAAAACCAATTAGTATTGATTGGGCGTGATTTAGATATTGCTCAACTTCAACAACAGCTAAATGACTGTTTGGTGTAATTTTCTTAAAAAGACTAATAAATGATAGCTTAAAAAAGCTGTACTGAATTACTTTTCTTGCCCTTGAATCCCTCGTTTGCGGGGGATTTTATAATTAAATATGTAAGGGTATATTTGATTTTTGTTAATTTTAAATAAACTGATTGCTCTTAAAAAGATTCAAGTATAAACTGATGCTCATAGAAAGGTAATCTACGAACTATTGAAAGAGAATTTAATTGAATTTCATTCGCTACTTCAACGCGATTTTAATATCACTTTTAATGTAGATGAATTCTTAAAACAGAATATCATGAATTTACCGCAGTTTGCTTCACCACTAGGACGACTCATACTCACAGAATATAATGGTGTTGCTGCTGGTTGCGCTGGATTGCGGAAAATTGGCAAGGAGGTAGGCGAAATCAAAAGAATGTATATTCGTCCAGAGTATTGCAGAAAAAGAATTGGTAAGGCTTTATTACAAGCTATTGTGAGCGAAGCACAGCAGATAGGATACTCAAAGTTATGTTTGGATTGCGCACCTTTTGCCAAAGCAGCACAAGTACTTTATCAATCAGTAGGTTTTCAGCGCATTCAACCATATCCTGAAAGCGAAAATCCTGAAGAATATCATGTAAATTGGGTATTTATGGAGTTAATGATTAAATGATTCGTTGTGAAAATGCGCTAGATACTTCGGCGATTTATGATGTTCACACTCAAGCTTTTGAACGTGAAAATGAGGCGCAATTAGTTGATAAAATTCGTGATTCGGATTGTTATATTCCGCAATTGTCACTCGTTGCAGAAGTTGATAATACTGTAGTTGGTCACATTTTATTTAGTTGTATTGAACTTGTAGGAAAAGAAAATTTACGCGTATTAGGTTTAGCACCTTTAGCCGTCGTTCCTAAATTTCAGAGACAAGGAATTGGTAGCGCACTTGTGCAAGTTGGTTTAGAAACTGCGGAGACTATGGGAGAAGCATTAGTTGTTGTTTTAGGTCACCCTCAGTTTTACGCGCGCTTTGGTTTTCAGCCGTCGCTTAATTATGGCATCAAGTCACCTTTTCCAGTACCGGCAGACGCTTTTATGGTGAAATTACTGACAAGTTATCAGGAGAAATATCAAGGGACAGTTGTTTATCCTCCTGCTTTTCAAGAAGTATGAGTAGAAACGATTCCTTTTGCTTCTAATACAGCCGCAACACGTAAAATGATTGCTTCATTATAAGGTGCAGCTATTAATTGTACGCCTAAAGGTAAGGAACCAGGGCGGTGAATCGGAACGGATAAAACGGGTAAGCCGATAAAGGATAGTGGTTGCGTGAAAAGTCCTAGATGCGGACGAATTAAAATTTCTTCACCAGCTAGCATCATTGTTTTTTGACCGATTAAAGGTGCAAAACAGGGTGTTGTTGGGGCGAGAATGATATCAATGTTTTGGAAAACTTCTTTGACGCGATCGCGAAACCACCTCCGAAAACGTTGCGCTTGAATGTACCAATGACTTGGAATCAACGCCCCCGCCAAAAAGCGATCGCGCGTTGCAAAATCAAAATCTTGAGGACGCGACCGCAACTTCTCCATATGCAAATTTGCACCCTCACACGAGGTAATAATAAATGCTGCGGCACGGGCGCGATGGGCTTCAGGTAAAGTGATATACTCAGTAACATCCAACGCTTGTGCAACTTGTTCAACCACCGTGATTGCTTCGGGTTCAGCGCCTTTGGTAAAGTAATCGCCTGCAACAGCAATTCGTAAATTCTCAATTCCACGATCGAGTTGCGGTAAACACAATTCAGGTGATTTTTGCGTACAAACAGGATCGCGATCGTCGTATCCTTGCAATAAATCAAATACGGTTGCAATATCGCGCACTGAACGTGCAAATGGTCCAACATGGTCTAAACTACTAGAAAATAATGCAACTCCCGCGCGAGATAACCTACCATACGTTGGTTTTAAGCCGAATATGCCACAAAAAGCCGCAGGGACGCGAATTGAGCCATTTGTATCTGTACCAAGGCTTAAGGGTACTAAATTCGCCGCTACCGCTGCTGCGGAACCACCAGACGAACCACCAGCAACGCGATTGAAATCATGAGGATTGTGCGTTGCGCCGTAATGTGCATTTTCAGTAACAAAACCATAGGCGTACTCATCCATATTCAACGTACCAACGAGTATCGCACCTGCTTGTTTTAATTTAGTGACTAGTGTAGCATCGTGCGTTGCTGGTGGATTTTCTGCGTTAATTTTTGCACCTGCAAGCGTTGTAATTCCAGCAACATCATATAAATTTTTGACTGCAAAGGGAACTCCTGCAAGCGAACCAGGGTGATTTCCTTGGGCGATCGCATCATCAATTCGCTTTGCATCGTGCAATGCAGATTCATCGGTAATAGCTGTAAAACAGTTAAGTTCTTGGCGTTGTGCAATGCGTTGGAGTGCAGCTTGTGTTACTTCGACAGCGCTTATTTTACCTTCACGCACAGCAGCAGCGATCGAGACAGCATCATTCATGGTTCAAACGTTGGTAAAGCTTCAACATCTGGGATGGGAAATTCATTAACGAGTTGCGCGATCGCGTGTATTTTCTCAAAATTTGCGATGACGTTTTCCCGATATTCTGGATTAATATCTAAGTCGAGAATCGCAGCGGTGCGATCAACATATTCTGCCACATCAAATTTTTCCATACGGCGCAATCTAGTTTACAAATGATGAGCGTGGGGAAATAGTATCATTTATAGTTCAACCAAAGTAGCTATTGAGAGAGAAAATAATTTATTAAGAGTCATCCACGCAGATATTGAGAAGGACTTGAAATCTGCTAGAAGCGAATTTGAGCAATCAAAGCATTCAGCTTGTACAGATTATTAACAACTCAATTATGAATAACGCGATCCGACTTCGCAGTCCCGATACCTTTTTAGTCAAAGCAACCCTGCTTGTGGTGAGTACGTTAACTGTTATGGCTGGCGCGACGACGATCGAACCCTCGCTTCCGGCGATGCGACAGCACTTTGCTGATGTTGCTAATGCTGACTATTTAGTGCGGCTAGTACTAACGGTTCCAGCGCTGTTCCTTGCGATCGCGTTTGGGCTAATGGGTATTGGCTATCTATTTATTAGTTTTTCCCGTAGCTACGAACTTGTTTTAGTCAGCTTAGCGATCGCAGATTAGGAATCGGGCTATTGATGCCCAACATAAATGTATGCTTAACCTTATCAACTCCAGTCGCGCTGCGCGGACGAATTTTAGGCGGATTGACAACGAGTTTCTTCCTAGGTCAGTTTACATCACCTTTAGTCAGTCAACCATTAAGCACTTGGCTAAGCTTAAGTACAACCTACAGGCTTGCAGGAGGATTAATGCTAGCAGTAACCGCCCTTACCCTTAGCGTAATGATTCGTTGGAAATATAGCGATCAAGAACCTTAAAAATAACGCTTGATCTCTTTCAATCTCTTACCTCTGTGTTCTCTGCGTCTCTGCGGTTTGTTGCAATTTTCTAAGGCGACATTAATCGTGGTAAACGCGCGCTTTATCGCGGACAAAGAAATTTACACCTATTACCTAAAATCGCCCGCATATCAACTACAATACCCGTTCTTGAAGCAGAACAAGCGATGCTGAATAACTTTAAACTGCTAAGCGTTCCCTTACTCAAGGAAAAACCAGATAATGATTGGGAATGGTTAGCAATCATGCAACATCACGGATTAGCAACTCGACTACTCGATTGGAGTGTGATTCCGCTAGCTGCGCTTTTGTTGCCAGTCTGCAAGCCAGCCGCTGAAAATCAAAATGGTGTGATTTGGCTTTTTCATCCAGAGGCTGAAGATTATATATCTACTTTGAAACCTCAAGATCCATTTCAAATCGATAGGAATTTCTTGCTTCAACCAAGGCTTATTAAAGAAAGAATTAAAGCACATTTGCACTTTTTCGGTTTCAATTAGATCGTTTAGGAGTTAATTCAGCAGAACTATTTCCTGATTTAGAAGGACTTTGCGCGCATCTTGAATGGCTTTATACAAAGCTTGCAGATGAAACTTATGAACACGAAAAGTACAACTTACAAAAAGTTTTTATGCCGCTTCCTAAAAGTAATTAACTTCAAATTCGCATTGGTGCGCCAGGACCTAAAGGAAGACCTAAGAATAACCAAACGAAGAACAATACTGTCCAACAAATCAAGAAAATCAATGAATAAGGTAGCATTAACGAAATTAATGTACCAATACCCATATTCTTATCGTATTTTTGCCCAAAAGCAACAACAACAGGAAAATAAGGCATTAATGGTGTGATAATATTTGTTGTAGAATCACCAATTCGATAAATTGCTTGTGTTAATTCGGGTGAGTAACCGATTAACATCAACATCGGCACAAATACAGGTGCCATAACAGCCCACTTTGCTGATGCAGAACCGACAAATAAATCGAGAACAACGGTTAATAAAATAAACAATAACAGGATTGGTGGACCAGTAATTCCGGTAGCCCGTAAGAAATTGGCACCACTGACAGCGGTGATGACTCCTAAATTACTCCAATTGAAATAAGCAATAAATTGAGCCGCAACGAACGCCAATGCGATATAGTAACCCAAAGTACTCATCGCACTACCCATCGATTGAGCAACGTCTTTATCATTGCGAATCGTACCCGCAGCTTTACCGTATGCTATTGCTGGAATGAGAAACGCGATCGCAATCAAAAATACAATTCCATCGATAAACGGTGAGGGAACAATCGTAAAAGTTTCTGGATTGCGTAAAATCCCGCGTGGTGGTAGTAATAACGCTAAAACAAAAACAATAAAAGCTAATAAAGCATAACCTGCCCACCGCAGTCCTTTACGTTCTCTAGCACTGAGTTCTTCTAGCGCTGCTGCTTCGCCCTGATAGCTACCAAGACGCGGTTCGACAATTTTATCGGTGATAAACCAACCAACGAGCGTGACAAGAAACGTCGAAACTGCAAGAAAATAGTAATTCGCAGTCGCATTAACTTCATAGTTAGGATTAATCAGTTGCGCGGCACTTTGCGATAATCCAGCAAGGAGAGGATCTAAGGGACTGAGGAGTAAGTTAGCGCTAAAACCACCCGAAACACCTGCAAACGCCGCCGCCATACCAGCGAGAGGATGACGCTTAAACGCTAAAAAGACGATCGCACCCAACGGAACTAGCACAACATAACCCGCATCGGATGCAATATTAGACATCACTCCCGCAAACACAACCGTGGGCGAAATTAACCCCGCAGGTGCAACAATTACCAACTGACGCAGTAAAGCCGCAAGTAACCCTGTTGCTTCTGCTACTCCCACACCCAGCATTGCGACAATCACGGTTCCCAGCGGTGGAAATTCCGTAAAGTTGGTGACGGCTTCGGTAACAATTCTGCGGATACCATCGGGTGTTAATAGCGATACGGCGGCAATCGTTTCACCATTTCCAGGATTAACAACACTTATGTTGAATGCAGAGGCGATCGCACTAATCGCAATCACAGCGAGACAAAAGATAAAAAACAGCGTCAGCGGATCGGGAAGTTTATTGCCAATTGCTTCGATGTAAGCCAGAGACTTACCTAACCAACCAGTTTTTTTCGGAGGGCTAGATTGTTCTGGAGGAGTTGTTTGTGTCATGAACCCCTACCTTATTGATTTTGGTAATTGGTAATCGGTTAAGATTATTGTTTCTAGTTAGTAATTGGTAATTGGTTGAAATTGAGGATGATTTTTTTGTTTCACCTTTTACCTATTACCCGATCACACTTCAAACAACTTGACTACTTTTAGCAATTCGCTTGAAGTTATACATACCAAAAACAAGCCAAAACGCTAAGATCCCAATTGTCAGCAGTAGTACCGGAACAGAACCAAACTGCGCGATTAATAGTGGTGCAGCCGCAGTAAATAAACCTCCTCCGACGATGGGTTCAAATAATAGCTGCTTGTAAGCAAAACTTTCAAAAGCACCGGAACGGTTATCGGGATCAACCATCCGCATTAAAACTAAGCCGGTTGCGGTGACACCCATCGATTGTCCTAAATCTCCAATACCGCGTTCAAACCAGAATGTCGGCAACATACGCGGTCCTAGGTAGATAAATGCTAAGACGTTCCATGCGATACCAGCAACCGATAAAATCAAAAATGGACCGAGATTGCTACCCAAGACAGCTAGCGAAATCGAAGCAAGTGCGGTGACAATGGTGACATCTAACGCAACTCCACCAATCCGCTCAATTAACGGACGACTAATGAGATAACTGCGTCCTGTGCGTTCTACAAGTAGCTGAACAATCAACCCACCAATGAGTGCGATCGGAAATAAAGGGACATAAGAAAATAATTCGACTCCGGCGCGTCCCCAGGTGATTGATTCTAAGTAGATCAGCGCTTGTAAAATTAACCAACCGATCGTGATCGCGAGTCCCACAAAGCTTAAGTTTAACGATAATGGATCGATCAGTAAATCGCGCATGAGTCGGGCGCGGGCGACGCGAATTGTTTGTGTTTCTGTTGGGCGATCGTGCGAATCAAAGCTTCCTGCTTCGGGATCTTCGCTGCGGACGACTTGAATTCGTCCGGTTTTCCGCGCCCAGTCTGCAAGCATTGTCCCTGCAATAATACCGGAAACAATACCGACCGTAGCTAAACCTAATGCTAAATCAGGTCCAGCTGTAAACCCTAAGTTGTTGAAAGTTTCGGCCATTCCAGCGGCGGTTCCGTGTCCACCTTCAAACGCAACTTCGATTAACGATGCGGCGATCGGACTCATGCCGAATATCGGAGTTAATATCAATATCGCTAGTAACAGTCCGACTACGTATTGTCCCCAAGCAAGCGTTTGTCCAAAGGCGACTTGCGGTGAAGCTTTGCGCCAAATATCGCGCGGACTCGGAATTGATTCTCCGATAAAAAGTGTTGCGAAAACGACGTTAATAAAAACACTCGGTGATTGCGACCACACGTTACGAATTGTTTCTGGAAACAAACCTTGGGCAAAGGGTGCTTCTGAGCCTGCAACAGCAGAAACAATCGCACCTAGTGCCTGTGGACCCAATAGTAAGGCAATGACTCCTGCAACAATCGAACTGGGTAAATAGAGATCTCGCAGCAATTTGACTCGCTGTCGCACAAATCTCCCGACTAAGACTAGCAGTGCGATCGTAATAAAGGCGAAAAAAACATCAATAAGTTGAAACATAGCACCCTTCCCCACAAACGCAGTCTATGCGTTTGCTGTTTGTATAAGTTAAGGCGTTTGCAGCAAGTTTACACTGTTTAAGGTGTTACTAACGCAACTAATGGAAAAGTTTTTAACCTTGTTACGCTAATGTTGTTGTATTTGCAGATACAAAGTAAGTGATTATTCTTGAATAGCTAAAAACATCACTTATTGACTTCAAGCCAATATCAACTCATGTTATAGCTTAAATTGAGAAGACACTTCGTTAATAAATCTTACTGACTATTTACAAAAAATACTTAATAATTTACTTATATCAATAGTTATTAAAATTATTGATGATATGCTAAACCACTTGATTTATGAAAGTACTAATGAAGGAAAAATTGATATTCGCTACTTTTATAACAGTTTCTTGAGAAGTTTCTAGCTTAATATAGCAATTTTTTTGAATGTGTGATTTTTTTTTAAAGAACCGCAGAAAACGCAAAGATGAAGAATAAAGAGAAGCTCTCATGCATGATTTAGGACTGTGATATAACCTTTTCCGCTTCAAGACGACTGTAGATACTCACATAACCTCTCCAGATAGAAAAACCTTAGATTGTTGATTTTTAAAATAACTTAGGGCAACCTAATCAGATTGCCCCAACGTGAAATCTGATGTCTAGACAACCTTAATATCAGTGCTAGGGTTAAACCCTGAATTTGACTGCAGGCTTGCCAAAGCAGTTGTATCAAAGAACAATGTGTTACTGCTGAAAGAGAACTTGCTTGTATCACCTACGGCAATTCCAAATCCCGCAGCCGAGATTTCTATTTTATCTCCCTGCCCCACAGAGAAATCTGTAATTGTATCTAGTCCTTCTAACGGAGACAAAAATACAAAAGTATCAGCACCTGTGCCACCAGTAAGCACGTCGTTGCCTTCTTTGCCTGTTAAACGGTCATCACCACTTCCACCCATCAGAGTATCGTTATTGAGCGCTCCAACTAGCGTATCGTTGCCAGCCCCGCCATCGAGGTAATTGTTACCAGAAAATAAACTTGTCACCCATTCACCGTAGTTGGAATACTCCGATCGCTTCCCCGTACCAGCAACCAGAGAGTCAAATCCATCACCGCCAATCAGAGTATCGCTACCGGCTCCTCCCTGTAAAGTGTCGTTACCAACCCCGCCATCGAGGTAGTCGTTACCAGAAAAATCTACGCTGACGTAAGGATTTGCTCCTCTACCAACCACTGAAATCAGCAAGTCAGATCCAGCACCACCAAGCAGGGTGTCACTACCAACTCCTCCTTTTAGCGTATCGTTGCCAGCCCCGCCATCGAGGTAATCGTTACCTGATTTGTCCTGAATATATCCCCACCCGACATTTGTAAAAAGACCTGCGTCTAAGTTATCGTTGCCGTTTCTGCCAAATAAGGTATCATTACCAACTCCTCCTTGCAAGCTGTCGTTACCATCTCCACCGTCGAGGTAATTGTTGCCCGAATAGCTATAGAAAATGCCAGTGCCAAAGATGTCGTCATAAGAATTACCAATACCAGCAACTAAGGTATCATTACCATCTCCACCATAGAGGATGTCGCTACCAAAATTGCCAGCGATGTAATTGTTCAGCGAGTTGCCTGTGCCATTAATATTTTTGTTACCCGTAAGCGTCAGGTTTTCTAAATTACTACCTAGTGTATAGCTGACAGAAGACACAACGGTATCTGTACCTGCGTTAGCAGCTTCAACTATAATATCAGCAGTGGAAAACACAATATACGTATCATTGCCGCTGCCCCCATCTAAAGTATTTTTTGCTCCATTGCCTCCATGTAAAGTATCGTTGCCATTGCCTCCATAAAGTACATCTGCCCCAATACGGAAACCGCCACTCAGAAAATTCTTTGAGAACAAAACATCATTGCCATCGCCACCATAAAGAGTATCATTACCACTGTTATTATCTGTTCCTCCCATTAAGGTGTCATTTCCTGCTCCTCCACGCAAAGAATTATGAGCATTATTACCCGTGATGGAGTTGTTTAAGTTGTTTCCTGTGCCATTAATTGCACTGCTACCTGTTAGCGTGAGATTTTCTAAGTTACTACCCAACACATAGCTAACTGAAGACACAACAGTATCGATTCCTGCATTCGCAGCCTCTGTAACTACGTCACCTGTGTTGTCAACAATGTAGCGATCGTTGCCAGTGCCTCCAATTAACGTATCAATACCAGTTCCACCGTTGAGCGTATCGTTACCACTTCCGCCATCAAGGCGATCTCTACCTGCTAACCCACGTAAAATATCGTTACCACCTAAACCAAACAATGAGTCAGCAAGCGCTGTTCCTGTTAAAGTATCGTTCCCTGGAGTCCCGTAGATAGTTGCCATTGTCTTCCCCTTTCATTATTCGGCGTGAAAGCATTTTTCGCTTCACCGCGCTTCAGCTTTATCTTTTATTTTCTTTAATCCAATAGATCTAATTTTGCTTCTATCAGTATTAATTCAGAATTACAGCTATCTTTTGTGCAAGCGATCGCTCGTTTGTAATATTTATTTATGATTTTCTAATAATGCTCAAACAAGTCTACACTATTTATCAATTTATATATAGACACTATCAAAGTTGTCAAAGCTGAAAGTATTTAGTTACCTGGTCTAACCTTAATAGGTTGTACTTCTGTCTATATTTGTTGAAGTTTTTTATAGTTAACATCATCAATTATATGTTGAACACCTTGAGTTACTAAGGTATTACCAACACCCAATAAAAGGCAGTTTTAGTTAAGATGCTACTTTTACATCCCAAATTCCATCGCCAATAAACACAGTTTTTTGAGACTTTTCTAACTTGTACCACTTTTTTGCTTTTAAATTAACAGTTTCTATAATCTCTTTTCTTGAAAAACTATCATCTGCCGAAGCTATAGGAATGTTGGTAACATCTATGCCAGCTTTATGCAAGTTAAATAATGCAGATTCAGATCAGCCTTCTGTTGCAATAGCGGTATGATAGTTAGGTTGTAACTGACTGATTACAGTTGTTACTCCTGGAATCGCACTAAATAGATTGGGATTTTGTGCTGCTTGATGCAGTAGATCGATAAAATGTTTTTTGAGTCTAAGTAGTTCCTCTTGAGAGCGAAGTCGTCCTAATTCTTTTTAAAAAATCTGTTGAGCAATTCCCAAATTTCTACTGTGTGTATATTCTTGCCAGTTTTGATGTATATGAAATATGCTAAATTCTTCAGCAAAGGCACGCAAAAAGCAATCATTATCAACTTTGTTTGTATCAGTAAGCGTATTATCAATATCAAAGATTACTAATTGTATACAGCAACTTTCTTTGTATTTTCATATTTTGTCAATCACCAAAAGTCAAAGGTAAAGAGTGCTTCTTAATTAAGACATAAAATTAATAATTTCTAAAGGAAAGGCGAAACTTCCATCTTCATGGGGTTTAAAATCAATTACCTGGAACACAGCATCAAGATTTAATGCACCATAAATATGAGGAAATAATTCATCTTCTTGGATTCCTTCATAGCGAATTTCGGCGTGAACTTTATCAGAATCGATGCACAGTAGTACTAATCCCTGCTGATTCTCAAAGAATGTATTTGCTACATTGATAACTTGCTGTGGAGTAGAACAGTGAATAAATCCTTCAGATTCTAGTGTATCACCGCGATAGATTTGAAATTTTTGTGCGGCTTCCCATTGAGCGCGTTGCGTGATGTGTAAAATAATGTTCATGAATGGTCATTGGTAATTGATAATTGGTCACTATTTGCAACTCAAATTTAGGATGGTGCAACGACGGGTAATAAGACTTGCGAAGGGCGATCGCCTCCACAATGTACAGTTAAAGTTACAATTTGCGAATCCATCAACCGCGTACTACCCATTGGTGAACCTGTACCAGGATTAATCGGATACGCTGGAAAACACGCAGCACTTAAACTAAGACGGAGGGCGTTACCTTTGGCGATTTTGACACACGTTGGTTGCAAAACGACTCGCAAAGGCGATCGCCTTTCATTTACGTGCAAATAACCTTGCGTTAAGTTATATACTTTACCATCACTGTGGACTTCAGAAAGTACCGCGCACAAGTCATGATATGGAGTATCTGCACTACAAAAAACCTCGACCGCAACATCTCCTGCAAAATGTAAATCGGTTTCTAGCGGTGCTGTTGTATAAGTTAAAACATCAGAACGACGGTCAATATGCGATCGCTCAAATGAACCTGCGGGTAATGCGGCGTGACCTCCTAGTGATGGAACAGGTCGCCATGGGTCGTGAACTAAAACATCAGGTGGATACGATTCTGCATACGTCGTGGTTAGTTTACCTTCATCTTCGCGGATACTTGCTAACCCACTACTTGACAAGTAATACGATTTATGGTTTTTTTCGTACCAGCCATTAAATTTGCGCCACTGGTTACTACCCATTTCAAATAAACATACAGGCGATTCTTGCGACCAACCGCGATCAATTCCTTTGAGGAACTGATCGAACCACTTGACTTGCAGGCGATCAACAGGATTCAAAGCCTCAATGCCAAAATCAACATCGCCGACTTTGCGACTCCAAGGTAAATGCGCCCAAGGTCCTACGAGTAACTGTTGACGATAGGCGCTACGCGCAGCAAAATCTTTGTATAGATGAAGTGTACCGCGTAGATACGTATCAAACCAGCCGCCGATGTGAAACATTGGTAAATCGACATTTTGCAGATACTTCTTGGGTGAAATATCTTCCCAGTAACTATCAGCTTGCGAATGTTCGAGCCACTCGTGATAAAAAGCATTCGGTGCAAGTTTGCGCAAGCATTCGTTTAAACTAGGAACAGGATCGTATAGTGGGATATTCTGTGCTGCGGCATAAAGCGTATGATGCGCCGCCGCATCGCCTTGTAGTCGCGCGGTTTCTGCTGCTAATTGAATTGCCCAACCCAAATTTGTTTGCAAACAAAACGCGCCACCTTCATATACCCAGTCGGTATACAAATCATAAGCAATCATTGCTGGACAAATTGTTTTTAACGCTGGCGGTTTTGCAGCGGCGGCGTATAGCTGCGTCATGCCCTGGTAGGAAAAGCCATACATTCCCACCTTACCATTGCTTCCAGGTAAGTTCGCTGCCCAGTTTACGGCGTCTTCACCGTCGTTGATTTCGTTGACGAATAACTTGAATTCGCCTTGTGATGTCCCACGTCCGCGTACATCTTGAATCACCACAATGTAGCCATGAGCAGCATACCAGATCGGGTGCGCGTACACTACCGTAGATGCGATCGCTCTGCCATACGGCTGGCGCATCAACAATACCGGAAATTCCCCTTTCGCATCAGGGCGGTAAATATCCGCATCTAACCGTACTCCGTCACGAGTCAGCATTGATGCACTTTCTTTCGGACGCACCGTTAGCATAATACTGGTGCAGGTAAGCGACGCAAAACAGCTAAATCCTCCGCATCGAGTTCTACTGGTGTACCACTGCGAATTAATTCCGCAAAATCTTCATTCGGCACCATAATACACAATGCGTACAACCGCGTCGAGCCTGTATTTTCAATCATATGTGTGCCTGTGGGAGGTACTAACACACTGTCTCCAGATCTAATTGCTACCGTTTTGCCATCACAAATAGCGCGTCCTTCACCGGATAGAATAAAAAACATTTCGACTGCCATTTGATGGCGATTTGGTGGTGTTTTGCCACCAATATCAAAAATTTCTACACAAATGGTTAACGAAATATTGGCAGAAGCAGTATCAAAGACAATTGCTAAGCGATTCGTATCACCAGGACTAATCTTAAAAGCTTGATAGTCTTGCGGCGATTTGGCAACGGGGATCATGCAGCGAGTTGTGTCCATATGCTAATTGCTAGTTGCTAGCGCATGAAGGATAGCTTGAGAATCGGTCACAAAGCCAAAACACTGCTTTATGTTATAAATTGTTGCTTGCCAGCAGTATTCTGGGGAAGTTGTCGCAGTACAGTCTTTTACTAATACACAGTCATATCCTAAAAAATTTGCATCTTGCAAGGTGACTAAAACACATTGATCGGCGTTGACTCCTGCAAATAACAATGTAGTTCTACCCAAGTTACGCAGAATACTATCCAGCGGTGTGTCCCAAAACCCACTCATGCGATACTTATCAACACAGATATCTTGTGGTAATTGTTTGAGTTCGTCTACGACAGCCGCTGCCCAACTTCCTGCCATTAATACTCTAGCGTTATTACTTGGTAACGGATCGCCAAGCCCGATACCATCGCCTGTAGGATCGTAGACGTGACGCACATTTGCACTGATATTGAGTAAGTCAGGACGATTTCCCCAATTTAGCCAAATGACAGGGACATTGCGATCGCGTAATTTTGGTAACAGTTTGTTAATCGGCTCAATGGGCTTGCGGGCGAGGGTGACATCAACACCAATGTGTGCTAGCCAACCATCAGGATGGCAAAAGTCATTTTGCATATCAATGACTAAAATTGCGGTTTTGGCTAAGTCGAGGTGTAAGGTTTTGGTTTCGGTTTTAAGTGTAATAATTTTGGGAGCTAATGGTGGACGGGTAATATCGGCGATCGCTTCATCTACCGCCCACGCATTTGGTGGAATTCCTAGGGTTCGTAAGGGTCGATTCATAATTTTAAATTTCGTTTTTTTATATTGTCTTAGGTGAATTACAGTTGAATTTAAGTATTCTATTTTACGGTTGTGTGGGTGGAAAGGAGGTTATTTTGATTGAACCACCAAGGACACAAAGGAAGAGAGTATTTTAGAGGAAAGTTGGAGAAGGATTGATTTAACGAAATACTTTAAAATTAGTTCAGTGCTAAGCAATATATAACTATTTAATTAAGGTTAAATCTGTGAGTTTTACGATTCAAAATGTTTTCATTCCGGTTGATGGTGGTTATGAAACTGTAGATGTGCAAATCGAGAAAGATCGCATTACAAAAATTGCTCCTGGTTTGGAAATGCTTGGTAAAGTTGTTGATGGAAACAACAAATTATTACTTCCTGGTTTCGTAAATGCTCACACGCACTCTTCCGAAATGTGGCAACGCGGGCTAATTCCGCCAGTACCATTAGAATTATGGATTGCAGAACTTTATGATTTTGCACCTCTCGATCCCGAACAAGTATACTTAAGTGCGCTGGGAACCGCTGTGGAAACCTTGCTATCGGGTGGGACGAGTGTTGTCGATCATTTAGTATTAATTCCAGGAAAAGAAATTGAAACTGTCGCCGCTGCGGTTAAAGCTTATCAAGAAATTGGCATTCGAGCATTTATTGGTCCATTAATTCAAGATCAGGCGTTGGCGAGTGGAATTCCTACGGGTGAAGTGCAGCGCGAAGCGACACCTTATTTTCGCTCGACTCAAGCAACGTTAGAACTGATGCAAGAAGTCGTAGCACAGTTTCACTCTCCTGAAGCAGGTGTACATATTTTAGTAGCACCAACGGGAATTCAACTGTGTTCGGATGCGCTGTTTGCTGGATGTATTGAATTAAGCGATCGCTACAATCTTTGTCGTCACGCGCATTTATTGGAGACGAAAGCACAAAAGCAGCTAGCACAAGAAAAGTATGGTTGTAGTGCTGTTGAACATCTTAAACGAATTGGTTATTTGAGCGATCGCACCTCTTTGGCGCATTGCGTCTGGTTGAGTGATGCAGATATCGCCATTTTGGCAGAAACGCAATCTACCGTTGTTCACAATCCTTTGAGTAACTTGCGTTTGGGCAGTGGAATTGCCCCAATTTTAAAATATTGCCAAGCCGGAGTGAATGTTAGTTTTGGATGCGATGGTTCGGCAAGTAACGACTCGCAAGATCTGCTTGAAGCGATTAAAATCGGCTCAATGCTACACAACATCACTGATTTCGACTACCGCCACTGGATTACTCCGCGTCAATCGGTCGAAATGGCGGCATTTGGTGGTGCAAAAGGCTTGAATATGGCTGAGGAGTTAGGTTCTTTAACCAAAGGTAAAAAAGCAGATTTGGTACTATATGACCTTACTAGCTTATCACTGCTACCGCGCACCGATCCGATTGGTTTACTCATCCTCGGTCGTCCTACACAAGCTGTCAACAGTGTTTGGGTAAATGGCAGGCAAATCGTCGATAATGGTGAAGTTGCAACAGTTGATGTCGATGAATTGCGACACAATTTATTTGAACGCAGTCAGTGGGATTTCAACCGTCAATCAAAAACCGTAGGTGAAATCGAAGCACACTACCGCGAAGTCATGGGCTTAGGATTAGCCAAAGAGTATTCATAGTCTCCTCTCTTTGTCTCAACAGCTTATGCTTCACAGCTAACACACTGGCGTAGATTGACTGTTTGTTCTATGCAAGTGCTAGGTTACATAGCTTAATCTAGTCTAAAAGGTGCTTTGGTCATACCAAACGCAAACGTAGAGTCGCCATGAAAAAAGTAGCAGTATTTGGCAACGCTGGAGGCGGTAAATCAACTCTCAGCAAAAGACTATCACAAATGACTGGTTTACCACTTTACGTCTTAGACAAGATTCAATATCCATCAGGAAACACTGAGGTTCCGCAGGAAGAATATCAGCACATCCATGCGCAAATTTTGGCGACTGATCGATGGATTATTGACGGGTTTGGTTGCACAGAAACCCTCTGGCTACGACTAAATGAAGCTGATAGTCTAGTTTTTGTCGATCTACCGCTATATGTGCATTTTTGGTGGGTGACTAAACGAATGCTTCTAGGTTACTTTAACCCACCAGAAGGCTGGCCGCAAAACAGTCCAATATTGAAAAGTTCGCTGAGTAGTTACCGCGTGCTTTGGCTGTGTCACAAGTATTTGAACCCAAAATATCGCGAATATATCCAGCAGGCTCAAAGCATAAAGAGTGTTTATCACATTCGATCAACTGCACAGATCTCGCAATTTTTTGAAT
The DNA here is from genome assembly GCF_001904655.1 of Chroogloeocystis siderophila 5.2 s.c.1. Classification (NCBI taxonomy): domain Bacteria; kingdom Bacillati; phylum Cyanobacteriota; class Cyanophyceae; order Chroococcidiopsidales; family Chroococcidiopsidaceae; genus Chroogloeocystis; species Chroogloeocystis siderophila. The sequence goes on from NZ_MRCC01000001.1 coordinate 316,747, forward strand.
TGATTGGAAATCGGGCTAACCATAGAAATAGTGCATCAGCCTAACAGTTGCGCTACACTACTCGCCTTTGAAATATAGCCACGTTAGTACCTGACAGACGAGATCGCGATCCTTCTATCGAGAATATCCTAAGTACTTGCGAAGCTGCTTCAGAGGTCAGAACCTCATAATCTATGGTCTTTGGTTTATAGATGTGGCACTATACAACCAGTAGATTGTGTAGACGAGAGCTATTCATAGTGCCAAGACGCCCTCGTGTTGTTGTGGTTGGTTCTGGTTTTGGTGGGTTGAGAGCAACCCAATCGCTAGCGCGTGCTGACATCAATGTCTTACTCATTGACCGCAACAATTACCATACATTTATTCCTCTGTTGTATCAGGTAGCCGTTGCTGAACTTCAACCTGAACAAATTGCTTATCCTGTGCGTAGTCTTCTCCGACGATTAGCTTTTGCTAATTTTTTGATGGCAGAAGTCACACACATCGACTTTGCTAATCAGGTTGTCATTACTGATGGTTTAACAATTCCATATGATTTTTTGATTCTCTCTACTGGTAGTGAATCGCAGTTTTTAGGAATACCAGGGGCTGACAAGTATGCTTTACCCATGAAAACGCTGCAAGAAGCCGTGTACATACGCAACCATATTCTGTCTTGTTTTGAACAAGCGGTACGCGAACTCGATCCCGCACAGCGTCGATTACTTTTGACGTTTGTGATTGTGGGCGGTGGACCAACCGGCGTAGAATTAGCGGGAGCCTTAGTAGAACTGATTCAGGGTCGATTAGTAAAGGATTTTCCTACACTAGAAATGGAGCAAGTACAGGTAATTTTGCTGCAATCGAGCGATCGCCTACTTGCGGATCTGCCACTACGCTTATCAGACTACACCTATAAACAGCTACAGCGTATTGGCGTGAAAGTTTATCTTCAAGCAAGAGTCAGTAAAGTGACGCCAAATGCCGTTTATCTGGAAAATGGTGCCGTCATTTTCTCCAAGACGATCGTTTGGACTGCTGGCGTACAAGCCTCGCCACCCGCACCAACAGCTGAACTCTTTCCAGCGGCTAAAGGACAAGTTGCGGTTTTACCAACATTACAATTACCAAATCATTCACAAGTCTATGTTGTCGGCGATTCAGCTTATGTTGAACAAGACGGCGAACCCCTCCCATTAGTCGCCCCTGTTGCTTTACAACAAGGTACCCTAGCCGCACAAAACATTTTGCGTCAAATTAAAGGTAAGGAACCAAAACCGTTTCGTTATGTAGATAAAGGTAGGGCGGCGATTATCAAACGCAATGCGGGTGTTGCCCAAACTGGTAACTTTACTTTTACCGGCTTTCCAGCATGGTTATTGTGGTTGGCTGTTCATTTGTATTATTTGCCTGGTGGGCGCAATCGCTTGATTGTCTTTTTAGATTGGCTGCGCGATTATTTCTTTGGCGATCGCGCGATTCGGCTGATTTTTCCTCGAAGTAGTCGGCTAGTACGTGAAGACGATATGTCAAATTCTCCTAAAGACTGGCACAATCAAGAGCATTAAACTATTCTGGTACTACTTTAGGTAAATTTTTATGGACTTTATTCCTTTAGCTGCTCGCGTTTTTCTCTCAGTTATCTTTTTACGCTCTGGCATCAATAAAATTTTTGGCTTTGCTGGTACGCAAGGATTTATGGCTAGTGCGGGAATTCCTGAAGGGCTAACCGGATTTTTGTTAGTAGGTTCGATTGTTTTAGAATTGCTGGGCGCTTTATCGGTCATTTTAGGTTACAAGGCGCGTTGGGGTGCGATCGCGCTGATTGTCTTTCTCGTTCCCACAACGCTGATTTTTCACACTAATTTTGCTGAGGATATGCAGATCAATCAGTTCCTCAAAAATTTAGGACTGATCGGCGGCTTATTAATGGTAGTTTACTTTGGTTCTGGTCCTCTCAGTGTAGATGGACGTAAAGATTTAACTTAGTTCAACACAAAAGTAATTGGCATTTAGCTAAGAGCTAACAGCTAGTAGCTAGTAGCTCTAGTTAAGCTACAGTAACCAAGTATTGCGCGCGAAGTCAACCGACTGCCCTTCAGAATCAACTTGCTCCTGTTGCGGAAATACGACTGTTTGCCGTGCTGATTTATATTTAGGCTGTGGCTGTGATTCGGGTTCTTTTTTCTGTAGCGGTGCAGGTTCTTTTTTCAAAGAATTCACTTGCTCAATTAATTTTGAATTAGCTTCTGCAAGTTGTAAGATCGTTGATTTCGCTTGTTCGAGTTCAGCATTTACAACGTCAAAATCTGCGACATCTTGACGAAGTTGCTTGACTAAGGCTTTTTCATCTTCTAGCTCGACGAGCAGTTCTGCAATCCGATGTTCTAGCGATTTTTCTTTCTCTTGTGCTTGCTTTAAAGCTGCGCGTAATTCAGTCACAATGCCTTCTGAATCTGATGTTGTTTGACTTTGTCGAGTCCGATTTGTACTACGCGCTCTTGCCGTCGTTCTTGTTGATTTTACCACTTCTGTATTTTCCTCGTTGCTTGACTCCTCATTATTTGTAGCATCTGCCTCAGATGAACTTTGCTCAGGTGTTAACTTTTCTCCCTCTTCGTTCAATAAATCTGCAATGCGTTTTCTAACCATTATTGCCTCCAATCGCGTTGTATTTCTGCTGCTACTCGGCGGTAATCTGCTGCTGCTTCGCGAGCGTTTTTCCCTTTTAGTTGAGTGATTGGTAATCCTTCGAGTGCGGCTCTTTCGTGAGCTTTGTAAATTCGGATAAATGTTTTACAAACAGGAATACCTAATTTTATAAGTGTATTTTGTGCTTCTAAAGCTTCTCCTGTACTTCTAACATCAACTTTGGTTAACAATACGCGATGGGGAATTCCTGCGGGTTTGACGGTTGCTTTGACGACTTCAATCAAGGCTGATAAATCCATTGGCGCGCAAGGTGTTGGTAAAACCATATAATCCGCGATCGCAATTACCGCTTTCAACGCGTCTGAACGTAGGGCTGGCGCTGTATCTACTATAACGAAATCGTACCCCTCAACTTTTCGCAATCGCCCCAATAGTTTGGGATCTGTTTCTTGTGCAACATCAAAGGGCATCTTACCGCGTGTCGCCCACCAAGAACAACTCCCTTGGCTATCTGCATCTACTGTTAAAACTTCGTATCGCTCAGAAAAGATCGCGGATAATCCCATTGCCGTCGTCGTTTTTCCTACTCCACCTTTTCCATTCGATACAACAATAATCTTCGGGGGCATGACCTTAATAATATAGGGGTTAAGGATAAAATTTTGTTGAGATTAGCGTGTTGAGTTCTGATATTTGCAAAACTATTTAGTTATCAAATTCATAATTTTTGCTGATTTTCATAGCTTCTCAGTGCGATCGCCACTTTCCTATACCACAATACATCAATTTTTTACTCTACAGGTCATTGTCACATTTACCAAGACAAAACTGAGGGTACGATCACCAATACTCTTATAATTTCTGCGTAAGAAGAATTTGCGGCAATTTGTCAACATTTACGTCATAAAAAGTTAGCTTTGAATATCAAAGAATTATGTTCTTTATTTCTGCTCGTATTGAGTCAACTAGAATGATGCAAAGCGCTATTATTGTCTTGCGCAAGGATTTCGAGAAACTTCGTACACCCCCGCAAAGAATCAAACAAATGCAAGCCATATTCTTGCGAGATATCTTCGCAAACTTTGATGCCACGAATACTATTACCGTTAGTATCTAGTAATGGTGAAAATACACCGATGCCTATTTGGTTGGGCACAATAACAATAATTCCTCCACTAACGCCACTTTTTGCAGGTAGACCAACTTTATACACCCATTCACCCGCAAAATTGTACATCCCACAGGTATACATCACGCTCAGGATATCTCTGACATAGCGTGCATCGACGGCGCGTTCCCCAGTTATCGGATTTATACCATTATTTGCAAGCGTTGCTGCCATAACTGCTAAGTCATGACAATTGACCATAATCGAACACTGCTGAAAATAAAGATCGAGGGCTTCCTCGATGCGTTCGTCAATCATGCCAAAATTAAGCATTAAATGTGCCATCCCTCGGTTGCGGTGTCCAGTGGTACGTTCTGACATGAAAACTGAGATATCCACAAAGATTTCACGACCGATGTAGCGCTGAAACATATCAAGCATTCGGTTGAGGCGTTCAGTTGGTCCTGAACCCTTAATCAGACTTGTTGTCGCGATCGCACCAGCATTAACCATTGGGTTGTAAGGACGTTTTGAGCGTTCGTCGAGAATAATCGAATTAAACGCTTCTCCGGTGGGTTCTACACCGACCTTGGTTAAAACGTAATCGCGTCCGTGTTCTTCTAACGCCATTCCGTAGACAAAAACTTTGGAGATCGATTGAATCGTAAATAACTGATTGTAGTCTCCAACTTGATAAACTTGACCATCGACGGCGATCACGCAAATGCTAAATAAATCAGGGTCTACTTTCGCAAGTTCGGGGATATAGCTTGCGACTGCACCCTCGCGGAGGTGTTTGTATTTAAGGTACAAGCCTTCTAGGTATTCTTGAAAAGCGTGTGAGTGAGAGAAAGAGCGATCGCATTGTATCTCGTCTACCATAAATAAAATAATAGTAGAGGTCAGGGGTCAGCGTTACAAGGTGGGTTAGAACAATAGTTTTAAGACTTTATAATGTCATAATCATCTTGAGCATTGCTATAAATAAAAAAAGTCCATCTTGTGGACTTATGATGAACTTATATTTTGAAAAACCTGCTTTTGTTTAGCTAGCTAATTGTTTGCGTAATATCTGTATCTACGAGTAGCGTTGCTGCACCAGAAGTGTAACGATTGTACAGATTATTATCTAATGGAGTTGTGCCACCACTAATCCAGCCTTACAGTGTGGAAGTGATGCGATCGCCTACATTTCCTTTTTTAGTAAGATGAACTCTGAACAGGAGCATAACCAGGAGCGCCGACAATAATATCGTCAAACCCATTGCCGTTGACATCCCATGCACTACTTACGGAAAAGCCTGATCCGTCGTTAGAGTCGATACCCTTGAGCACAAATCCATTACTACCATTAAGGTCAGATACACTGAAGTCGTCATCCGTAAACCTGAGATAGGTGCCAGTTAAACTTAATGCTTGTGTAGAACCCTGGATAATTGGTACAAGTTCATCAGCTTCGCCTCCTTTGTTTCGGAAGACTGCTGTTCCTGCGGGGATTCCACCTGTTGAAGCTGTTAAAAAGTAGTCTGAACGTTTGCCGCTAAGTCGAATGAGATCCTTGTCAGGATTAAAGAAAGACTGTTGTCGTAGTTCCTGATACAAATAAGTCTCTACCACTACCACCTGTGAGTCTATCCTTCTCGCCTTTACCGCCATCGCTACCAATCAATGTATCATCGCCTTTATCACCACGGCGTTGCTGAAAGGATAATGAATTAAGCTGGCAGAGGAACCGTCCAATACCTCAAATAGTGCAGTAATAAGCGGAGTGAACACAACACGAGTCATATAAATTTTGCTCACAATCTGATCTCCAGGTTCGATGAACATCGGGTACACCTTCCACCCATCGGTGACGTAAAAGAAACAGTGCCAGCATTTGACAATGAGCCACAACCGCTTGAAGGTTGCTGCACTACGGTCGCCGATTACCCACGCCAAAATTCCAGCTTGCAAGGGAATTGACGGCTGTCCAAATCCAGAGTGGCGTTGCGCTTGCTGCCGACAAAGGTTTGCACTTCATCTAGAGCGGTTATCTCTGGGATTTCTTCAGACTTTGGAGCATCTTTCATTTGATGTCCAGCCTCTCGAATCCAATGCATGACAGTGGTATGGTGAATCTCCGTGACTCGTTCGATGCCACGCAGTCCCATCCCTGCAACAAAGTATCCATCCAAAGTTGCCGCCGCAGTTGATTATTTGCGATCGCTCAACTCTAATGATTAAGCCTTTGTATACCATGGGCGATACTGGATTTGAACCAGTGACTTCTTCCGTGTGAAGGAAGCACACTACCACTGTGTTAATCGCCCAGGAAAATCTTAAGGTAACACACAAACGAGTTCATTCACAAACGCGTAACAAGAGTAAACTGTTGGTCTAACATGCAGGAGCTCCAGTTGCTAATCTCCCTGCGGATACTCATCCCATAAAGTCGTGATTTCGCGAAGACTTTGATGATTGCCATCACCTAAAATCAGATGGTCGAGTAAGGGAACGTCTAAAAACTGCGCACCCGCTAAAAGTTGTCGCGTTAATTCGATATCTTGCGGACTCGGCTCTAGATTACCAGAAGGATGATTGTGAGCAACAATAACTCTTGTTGCACCTTGGCGAATCACTTCACGAAAAATTTCGCGGGGAGAAGCTAACGTTTCGGTTGCTGTACCAATTGTAATCACCTGCGTGCCAATCAGGCGATTTTTAACATCTAAAAGCAACACCGCAAATCGCTCTTGCGCCTGCCACATTAAGTCTTGGCTTAACGATGCAGCGGCGGCAGATGGGCTATCAATGACTGTACGCTCTAGCGGACGCGATTGAAACGCTCGTTTACCAAGTTCAACCGCGGCAATAATTGTCGCTGCCTTAGCTGCTTTAATACCGTGAATTTGCATCAGTTCTTGAGGTGTAATCTCTCGAAGAACAGCTAAAGGATCGCGCTGATTTTTGCCTAGTTCTTGTAAGATAAACTGCCCTAAACCTACCGCTGAAAGTTTTCCCTGTCCTTGACCTGTGCCTAGTAGAATTGCAATTAATTCGGCGGTGGCAAGATTTTTCGCACCATGCGTTAACAATCGTTCGCGAGGTCTTTCAGTCGTGGGTAAATCTGCAATCCTTAAACAGTAGGTCATGACAATTGGGCAATACTCAGTACTTACAGTGAGACTACCTTTAGTTATGCCCTTTTTTGTCTAAAAAGTTACATTCAAATTAAAAATACTTCATTAAATAAGGGTGAATAGAAGAGTAAAGAACTCTCTTGCAATGAACCTTGTTGCTCAAATAGTTATTGACTGGTATACTTGTGTCGCTTTTAACATATGATAAGTAATTAGCAGTTGCGTCATTGCCAGCGGATAACTTTGAATTGTCTCTCCAGTAGTACCAGCAACTTTACCGAGTTCAGGGTTACTTTCACGACTGCAAAAGTGTGATAGATGTGGCGGCATATCGTTACAGATAATCTTTTCTAGTTCATCTACTTGTTCAGATGTTGCATGACCATCAACTTCTAAGACATCTACTGGCTTATTCATATCGCGATCCAAATCTAAACGAATTGCCGGATGCGGATGGCTGCTGATAATATCCAAAATTTGGGTAAAATCTGGATGTGGAATAGTTGGACGCAGGACTAAGCGAACATTTAAGTGACCGTTACCTTGGTCGGAACCATCGCTTGGAGGATAAAAACTGACAACGACATCTGCCCACTGGCGCTGAGGACGAATGAATTGTTCAGAATCAGGTTCGCGCTTTTCGAGTTCTGCTTTGACTTGTTCTGCTGTATATCCACGTTTTTGCGTATCGCGTTTAATCTTCCACTGCGCGCGTAGTGATTCGGGAGGCGCGAGGTAAACTTTGACATCAAATGAGTCTCTCGCACCACGCGTCGAATAGCCGAGAAGTCCTTCTACGATGACAAACTTACTGGGCTTAATGTATTGTGGTGGCTCAAAAGTCCCTGTTTTATGGCTATAAATTGGTTTGAGAATTGGTTGTCCTGTGCGCAGTAATGATAGGTGCTGCTGCATAATATCAAGATAGTTGCAGTCAGGATGTAGCGCTGTAATTCCAATCTCAGCGCGTTGACGGCGATCATAGCGATGATAGTCGTCTGTACAGATAACCGTAACATTCTCTGGACCAAGTACCTGAGCAATTCCCTTTGTTAAAGTAGTTTTACCAGCAGCACTGTCTCCAACAATGCCAAGCATAATCGGGCGATGACTCATGATTCCTCCAGGGCAAGCGCGCAGATACGGCTAGATGCGAAATTTTTATCATTCTAATGCAGTAATCGAGCGTAACTCAATACTACGACACTTACTTAATACGGGCTTTTACATATAAAGGTTGAACTTATTAATAATGACTGCATTTTTGTACTTAATTGTTTAAATATATAACAGACACATCTACGTCACCAGCCTTTAAGACTTGTTTGACAAGGTTCTTGAGCAATTGACCCTGATATTTTCGGTTGGACTATGGGGAGATTGTCTTTTATATAGCGCTGAAGCAAAGTAAGGTCTTTAACAGAGTTACTTTACAACGTAGAAGTGATAACTCTCGATTCAAAAAATATGAAAAAAATACCTAGAACTGCGCTTGTCTTTATCATTGTAATCAGTCTTAGCGGGAACCATCAACGGCAGCGATACGCCATACATCGAACAGTAAAGCTATGGCTATACTTTTACGAGCAGCATAAAGTAATGGCATATGAAAAGATTTGCTTTTGTTAATGATGCAGCAGAAAGAGAGTACAAAGCTTTTCCTAAAGATGTTTAGTAAGATTTTGGAACTAGCTTAAGAGCAGTGCACAAAAATAAAAAAACGTTTCTACCAATAACACTTTTAAAAAGTATTGAGGCTGGTGTAATCGAACTAAAAATCAACGACGGCAGTTCTACTTTTAGTTGTGTATATATTGTTAAATACTTTGATAGTGTTTTTGTCCTACATTCTTTTGAAAAGACAACAAATGGCGTAGATAAGCAAGCAATGAAAAGCTTAGAACAACGATACAAAGAGTTGAAAGCTGAATTGGCAAAAATGGAAATGCAACTACTGCAACTTTACTAAGACAAAGTCCAGTTAAGTCTATTTGCTTAATTGATGTCGTTTAGATATTATCAAACGGTTGAAGTTTCTATGGGCGGTACTGGACTCGAACCAGTGACATCCTGCTTGTAAGGCAGGCGCTCTACCAACTGAGCTAACCGCCCGTTTTGTACGCAAGTATTTATAGTAGCAAATCATCGCTAGAAAAGCTAGTATTTTTGAAAAATATTTTGCTGAGGATATTCATTAAATTCAATGCCCTCTGGTAGAACGCATGATCGCATTACTTTATGGGGCTTGCCCTTGATTGCGGGTCTGACTTTTTTTCAGGCTCACAGCGCTAGTTTGACACTCATTGTAGCTGGAGCTTATCTTTTTAGCGGCTTAATGTTTGGTCCAGATTTGGATCTGTACTCTAGACAGTACCAGCGTTGGGGCTACTTGCGGTGGATTTGGCGACCTTACCAAAAAGCCTTTCGCCATCGCTCAATCTTTTCGCACGGGTTACTCATTGGGACAACGCTGCGGGTGCTGTATTTAGGTATTTGGTTGGCATTTTTGGGAATTTTTGTTCTGGGAGTGGCGCATTTGATTTGGGCAGTGGAATTAAGTTGGCAACAACTGGTTGCACAAAGTCGGCGATCGCTTGTGCAAAACGCGGCTGAATGGTTTTACTTGTTTCTCGGACTCGAATTAGGTGCAATGAGTCATTCTTTGAGTGATTGGAGTTGTTCTGCCTACAAGCGGTTACAACAAAATCGTGGCAAAATGAAGAAACGTAAAGCAACGCGCCCAATAAAACTCAAACGTCGTCGATAACGTTTTCGGATGACTCACCCGCAAAGATCAAATCAACCGCAAGCTACGCACGAAACTTTGGTAGCAATGCAAGAACTTATTGATGTCGTAGCAAAACTGCGATCCCCTGATGGTGGTTGTCCGTGGGATTTAGCCCAAACACCAGAAACATTGATTCCCTATATCATTGAAGAAGCCTACGAAGTCGTAGATGCGATTCGCACTCAAGATCGAGAAGCGATCGCGGAAGAATTAGGAGATTTACTCTTACAAGTTGTATTGCAAGCACAAATCGCCTCAGAATTTGGTCATTTTAGCCTCAAAGAGGTGGCGCAAGGAATTACTCAAAAACTGATTCGCCGTCATCCTCATGTTTTTGGAGATGTTAGTGTTCAAAACGTCGATGAAGTGCGGCAAAATTGGGAACAAATCAAAGCAGCAGAAAAAGGCACATCACCGACAGATACGCAAAAATTGAGTCATAAACTCAGTCGCTACGCGCGATCGCTTCCACCACTTTTAGCAGGAATGAAAATTTCCCAAAAAGCTGCGGCGGCGGGATTTGAGTGGGAAAATATCGCAGGAGTATGGGCAAAATATCACGAAGAACTTGCCGAATTTCAAGAAGCGATCGCCCATAAATCAATAGAAGAACAACAAGCCGAACTCGGTGACTTATTATTTGTGATTATTAATTTGGCGCGATGGTATCAACTCGATCCTGATGCAGCGTTGCAAGGAACGAATCAAAGATTTGTTCAACGTATCATCCAAATGGAAACTTTTGCCGAGCGTCCTTTGTCGGAGTATACGCTGGAAGAATTAGAAAATTTATGGCAACAAGCTAAAGCCAAATTAGCTAACATCCAGCCTTCTGAGGATACGGTTTAGTTTTTATATCTTATGGTAAAAATATTGCAAGTTTTCAGCTTGGCGATCGCGACTGCTACAAGTTTGATTGCAAGTACAGCCTTAGCCCAACCAAATCACAAATTGACTGTAGTTGTAGATAGAATTGCCCGTCCTAGAGGTCAAGTTTGCTTTAGACTTTATGATAAAGATAAAGGTTTCCCGCAAAGTGATGCTGGTGTGATTCAAAGTGGTTGCACGAAGGCGCAAGGATTTTCAGTTGTAGCAGAATTTCACGGATTACAATCTGGAACGTATGCAGTGACAGTATTTCATGATGAGAATAATGACCAAAAACTGAATACAAATTTCTTAGGTATTCCCAGAGAAGGTTTTGCAATTTCTAATAATCCACCCGTAAAAATTGGTGCGCCAAAGTTTAATAATGCTAGTTTCAGTGTTGAGGGAGATACAACGATTAGAGTCAATATGCGATATTTATAAAAATTGAGGTAGGGAAGCGATCGCACTACAAAACAACAAAAGCAGTTCTTAACTAGCTTCTTTATACTATTTTTTTACACAGTTTTAACTCATTCAGTGCATAAAACAATCAGTTTAAATATAATCAATTCTCCGTTTGATAGAAACCTCAACTTTATTGCTATCGCGCACTTATTGGTAAACCCAACCAATCACTAAGTTCAACAGCTAGCCAGTCTAACTCAATTTCCGAGAGTAAACCACCCCCTCCAATTTTAAACTTTCTAGTTCCAGCCCAAATATTAATTTGTGGTTTTACTTCTACCCGCCCTCCGTCAGAATCTGTCCTGTAAGAAGTCTGAGTTCTTTCTAACTTAATCACGCGCTGCCGCAAAGCAGGACGGGGATGATGGTATGTCAACCCAAAAAGTTGATACTTTAAAGCAATCTTCTCTTGATCTATACGCAGCCAAATCTGTCCAAAAAAGGCAAACAGAATCTTAATAATCAACCAAATACCTACTGCTAAATGCCCTAGGGCAAAAAAAGCTGCAAACCATCCTCCAGAACTCCAGCTGCTAAGTGCCATAGCATACCAGTTTACTAAAAAACTAATCCAAAGAATGGCAAAGAAAATGATAGTCAAAAGTTCCAGACTAAATCCTTTTGGTGGAATATAAATTTCTAAAATATCGTGCTTTTTGCTTAAAACAACCTTAGAATCTGGAGGTTTTACCGCAGCTAGAAATTGCGTCTTTCTTAGCGTTTCACATTGAAGAGCTTGTAAGGCATGATGCGCTGATTCTAAGCGCTGTTCAAGGGTTGGTTCAGTCATCCATTGTAACCAATCTATGAAGGAGGGTGAGAGGCTAGCGTATTTTTCAAAGCAAATTCGTAAATTTTTTTGGGGTAAATCGGTAGGATGTTGTCCTGTAGCCAAATAAATTAATGTTGCTCCTAAACTATAAAGATCGGATGCGGGTACGGCTCGATCTCCAAACTGTTCAGGTGGCATATAGCCATAAGTACCGACAATAGTTTTAGTTCCGCCTTCATTTGCCGCAGCTTGCACAGAACCAAAGTCTACGAGATAAACTTGACTGACATGATTGCCAGAACGATTGGCTAGCAAAACATTACTTGGCTTGATATCGCGATGAATGATCGGAGGATAGCAGTTATGCAAATAAATAAGAATTTCTAGAACAGCTTTAGCAATCTGCTTCAACTCGGTTTCACTAAATCTTCGCCCTCTTTTAGTATGTTCTATTAACGAAGGAGCATCAATATAGCTTTGTACTAAGGCGAAGCCTTTTCCCAAAGTGGTCTCAATATCAAAATAGTCAACGTAGCGCGGGATAGCTGGATGTGAAAGTTCCTTCAAAACCTTAGCTTCACGCTCAAATAGCTTCAGTGTTTCCCACTTTAGGTTACTATTAAAAATTAATAGCTTAATAACAACTAATTCACGAGTTTGTTGATCGACGGCAAGCAAAGTTTTTTGATCGAGATGTTCTCCTAGCTGTTTTTGAATTTTATAACGATTTTGTAATATACGCTCTATCATAGGGAATACCTCAAATAAGTAACCCTGTATCTCTATGTCTTTACTAATGACACTAAGTGTATAAGTAAATCGGTAAGAAGCAATGAGATTGAAAAGCTGATAAATGGTTATCAGAAAAATATTGTGCAATAATTACCTAATCACTGTTAACAGTGATTAGAGGCTAAAAAATAAATTTTAATTACTGCTACCTAGGTTTTTGATAATAAAGCTATTTTTATGCTTCCTTATGTCTAACTATCTGTTAGTTGATTTTTTCATATCACACTCGCGTCACTTTCATTAATTCAACTATAATACGGGTTTGTCAGAATGTCTTTTTTTCGCTTAAGAAAGTAATAAGTACATAGCCTTTACACAAAGTTGCGGTGAATTCTTAACTCATTATTAATCCATTTACACAAAGAAAATATAGTATTTATAAAAATAAAAAGTAGCAGCATTTACTATAATCGTGCTGCTATGAGTAACTACAACAAGAATGGACTAATCTTATAGAAAATTACTAAGGAATCTCAATTTATGTAATTTTAGATGTGTGATATATAAGCTGCTTAACCAAATAAAATATATTTTAATCACTTGGAAACTAAAGCTCTAGTGTATTTGGCAAGCAACTTTAAGGACTACACTCTTATTGACTTGATTCATTTATTGGTATTTGAGCGTGGTAACAAGATGTATTCTTTACTAATAACTGCACAAACAATACAGAAATAAAGTGATCGCAGTTTGCAATCAAGTTAAGCAAGCATTGGTAGTATCACTACACCTAAAATAATTGCGCCGCCCCCTGTAACGTATAACCAAAAGCGGTGATAGCTGTTAACAACTGTACCTGCATCAGTACGTAGCTGAGCTAAATCTAACCACGGCATAACGCCACGGCGAAACCAACCAACAGTACTCACCGGAGAACCAATTAAGTTTTTGACGCGGTTCATTCCAAAAAACAAGTTTCCAAACGCACCAAAGCGCGAAGCATAGCGTAGATAGATCATCCCTGTACAGTCTTGTAGCTTCAAATCAGAGCCAAACTGATACCCAGCATCACCACGCCCGATTAATTCACCTTTGAGTTGGATTGGCTTACCACGTAAGGGACTTGCATAGGGATTAGACATTAGTTCCAGAACATCAGAACTCGCAGCAAATTGAAAATTGGGAAACATTACCGCAGTTTTGATAAAAGTTCCTATGCCAAAACCAATTAAAACTGTTGCAATGATAACTGTTCCACTCGCAATTTCGGCAGAAAATAGTAGTAAACCAACAACAAAACCAATAAGAATTCCGATCGCTTCTGCACTATAGAGCAATATGTCTAACGCAAAGTTACCGTAGAGCTTTTTCTTATCAAGACTTTTACCCTCAGCAATAACGCGACTGAAATCAAACTCCGTTTCTAATCCTAGTTGTTCGGCATAAGTACTTAAAGCGCGGACGCGTTTTCCAGTCAAGGGGTGGGTGGAATTCAATTCCATAAACCAGCCCCAAGGGTTAAACATATCCCACAAGAAAACACGCCCTAATTGTTGTGGTTGCGCAATTCGATACGCGGTTCCGGTTGCTGTCGCAGCTTTGGCGTCGTAGATACCTAAAGCACGAGTACCTTCAATTAAGCGACTTGGTTCAGTAGCGTGTTTACTTTCTTCTAAAATACCGTAGGCGATCTTGACTAAAGCGCGAGATAGTGCATTAGGATTCCCTGTGCTTTCAGCCGCGAAATGATCCGCATAGTATTCGCGCGTGCGTGAGAGGTAAAGAAGTAGATAAGTGCCGACTAGATAAAACACATAGGCGACTGCTGCGGCTGTACCTGCGGCATTTTTTATTTTTTCACCGCCGCTTCTTCCTAATTTACGAGCAAAGGTGTAAATTAAGTAAGTGATTTGGACTGGAGTTGACGCCAGCGTCATCACAGCAAAGTCCCAGTGGACGATGTGACCGAGTTCATGCGCGTAGACTGTGGCAATTTCTTCATCTTCTAAGTAGGTGAAAAGTCCTTGGCTGACGACCAAACGCGCTGTATTCGGTAGCGAGCCGTAGGTGAAGGCGGTAGGATTTTGATCGTCGATAATTCCCAATCGGGGCTGCTGTAGCTTTTGTTGTCCACAGATGCGTTGAATAATTCTTGCTGTTTCTGGGCTATGGCGCTGTATTTCTGCAAGAGATACCCAGCGGGTACGATACAGCCAATTCTGCATCAAGTCCATGAGCAATGGTGAGAGGAAAAAGGCTGCGGTGTTGAATAGAAGTGTGCCGGCGATCGCAACCATCAATCCGCTGGTAGGATTATCGCTACTGAGGATGAATGTCAGTGCTAAAAACAAGACGAATACCATTCCCAAAAGCAAAGTTATCGTTACGCCGGATGCTAGCGCCAGATTACTTGCAACTCCTGCCATAGCAAGTTTAATACCTGCTTGTGCGGCTCGTTTTGGTTTGGTGTGTGATGTACGAGATTGTGATTGTTTATTTAAAGATTCAAGCGCAAGTTTTGCCCACTTTTGGGCTTCTGGATGAGGGTGAGTCGCAAGTTGTCTCGCCAGCGCGATCGCACGCGAGCGTTGATTTTTTTGATACGCTTTGATTAACCAAAATTGTACTTGTAGATAGTATTTACTGTTATGGTCGATACTACTGCAATAGTTTTCTAGTATTTCTACTGCTTCGTGGTAACGTTGTTGTTGATAGGCTTCTATAGCTGTTTGTAATAATTCAAATTGAAGAGACATAAGTTCGCCTCTGTATGTACTTGTCTTTATATATACCCAGAACTTCAACGTTACTTCTTGTCAATTCGGAGAAGTTTGATGAAGATTGTGTAAATTAAGACATTGAATGAACCGCGATTGCCAAGCGTTAGCGTGGAGAGGTGAATCTAAAATTCCAAATGGGAGCGGTGATTGATAGGATCGTAGAGCAGTCATTAGTGTAATGTTATGACTACTCAGATTAACCTTTCGTTAACTGCGCTCGCCCGCAAAACTCGTGACTGCGCGCAAACATTAGCAGTTTTATCTACTGAAGCGAAGAATCAGGCGATTGAGGCGATCGCGCAAGCGTTAGAAGCTGCTGCGGATGAAATTTTGGCGGCGAATGCGGCGGATTGTGCTGCGGCGGCACAAGATGGAATTCCTAAACCTTTATATCATCGACTGAAGTTAGACCGCGCAAAGTTGCAAAGTGCGATCGCGGGGGTTCGGGATGTTGGAAGACTCGCCGATCCCGTAGGGGAAGTGCAAATTCACCGTCAGCTTGATGATGGTTTGATTCTCAAGCGCGTGACTTGTCCTTTGGGTGTGTTGGGGGTGATTTTTGAAGCTCGTCCTGATGCAGCGATTCAAATTTCAGCGTTGGCGATAAAATCAGGTAATGGCGTGATTCTTAAAGGTGGGAAAGAAGCAATTCGCTCGTGTGAGGCGATTGTTAAAGCGATTCATCTTGGATTATCTCAAACCGCGATTAGTCCTGATGCTGTGCAGTTATTGACTACCCGCGAAGCAACTTTAGAATTATTGCAACTCGACCAATTCGTTGATTTGATTATTCCTAGAGGTTCTAATTCGTTTGTGCGCTTTGTTCAGGAGAATACGCGCATTCCAGTATTAGGTCATGCGGATGGTATTTGTCATCTTTATGTTGACCGTGCAGCAGATTTAAGTCAAGCAGTGGCAATTACTGTAGACTCGAAAACGCAGTATCCAGCGGCGTGTAATGCAATTGAAACGCTGTTAATCCATGAAGCGATCGCACCCGCATTTTTAACGCTTGTCGCCCCAGCTTTGCAACAGCATAATGTTGAGTTACGCGGCGATGCTAGAACTTGTGAAATTCTAGACAATATTACGCCTGCAACCGAAAGTGATTGGTCAACGGAATACAGCGACTTAATTTTATCAATTAAAGTTGTTGATTCTTTAACGGACGCGATCGCGCATATTAATGAGTATGGTTCGGGACATACAGATGCGATCGTTACCGAGAATACCGATGCAGCAGAGACTTTCCTCTCGCAAGTCAACGCGGCTGGTGTCTTTCATAATTGTTCTACGCGCTTTGCGGATGGCTTCCGTTACGGTTTTGGTGCTGAAGTTGGAATTAGTACGCAAAAACTTCCACCACGCGGACCTGTGGGGTTAGAAGGTTTGGTAACTTACAAGTATAAGCTCGTAGGTCATGGTCATATCGTCGCAACTTACAGCGGTGACAATGCCAAATCGTTTGCACACAAAGATTTAGACTAAAGCTTTTAGCAATGCTTGGAGTTTGAGTTGAATCTCTGCCACTTCGCGATCAGGATTAGAACCGGCAACGATACCTGCACCTGCATAAAGTCTAGCGCGATCGCGATCAATCATTGCTGAACGAATGCCGACGATAAACTCGCTGTTTCCTTGCGCATCTAGCCACCCTATAGGTGCAGCGTATAAACCGCGTTCAAAAGTTTCATAATCTCGAATTTTCGTGCAAGCCTTATCGCGTGAGACGCCTGCTACCGCTGGAGTAGGATGTAACGCCGCAACGATTTCTAGCGGGTGAACGTGAGTCGGTAGTTGAGCTTGAATTGGCGTCCACAAGTGCTGAATATTGGAAAGTTGCCGCAGTCGTGGAGGTAAAATTTGTGGTGTAATTCCCAATTGATACAAGCACTGGGTAATAAAATCACTAACGACGCGATGTTCGTGTTGTTCTTTTTCGCTCGTGAGCAAACTATTGGCTAGCATAGTATCCTCTGCTAGAGTTTTACCGCGTGGTGCCGATCCTGCTAGGGCATCGGTGCTTAACTGTTGGTTATGGATACTGATTAAACGTTCTGGGCTGGCACCAATAAAGTTTTGTCCTTTCCCGTTACTGATGGCAAAAATGTAGCATCCTGGATGAATGTTGCGTAAATTGTCAAGCGATCGCAATAAGTCTATAGGTTCTTCATAAGTTACATCTAGAGGATGCGCTAAGACGATTTTCTGAAAATAATTGGATTCGATTAACTCTAGGCAAGATGTGATCGTCTTTTTAAAATTCTTAATATTTTTTTCTTCATTGCAGATGATTGAGTTAGTGTTATTGATTGCAGTTGATGTGTATTTTAAGAAATTTATCGTTCTCACTATTTGACACAAATCTTGGTATAATCTATCTAAGTTTGTCTTAGCATCTATCAAAAAATTAGCAACTAATATGCAGTGATCGCCGTTGCAAGAAATTTGCCAGCGAGGTAGAAAAACTGTAACTGCTGAAAATGGATAATTGCTTTGTGTTATCTCATCAAAAAAGCTGAAGCTACAGAAAAAGTGTGGACTTATAGCATCTTTGCTTGTGCCAATGGTGATAGTCTGCGCGAGACACGAATTGATAAATTGTTGGGCTTGGGCGAAGCGATTTGCGCCGCAAGTTTGTAACTTTGTAACTACGTCAATTGCTGCGATCGCTTGATTTTTGCTTTTGTTCTCAAAGTAAAAACTCTGTTGATTTGGTTTGGCTATTTGCTGAAGTACGATTAATGGATCGACGCTATCAATTTCGAGCGAAACACTCACAATCTGCGATTCATTTGCTACATTTTGTTGGCAATAGGAAAGAAATTGGTATAGCTCATTATGGTAAACAAAAGTATGCGGGTGACACGGTAAAACTGGCATGGATGGCGAAAAAGTAAATTTTTTTAAAGTTTTCTTCCTAAGTTGTGATTAACCGTGGTGTATTGCTAGTAACATAACTCATGCTGTGATTAACCACTTTGTTGTCTAACCTAAAAACTAGACAGGCGAAGGAGGGCTTTTACCGTGTACTGCTTCTCTAGCAAGGTTTATCATCGCTTCCACAGTTTGATATCTCATTTTATGTTACAGAATAATCGACAATGTTTAAAGAGAATTTTATAATTTTCTATTAACAAGGTGAGACTTTTATCTATTACAAAGAAAGTTTACTAACATAACAGCTTTTGTGCGATTTAGCAGTTTAATCAAACTAACATAATGACTACAAAACTGATAGAATATCCAAATACCAAGTTATGGATGGCAGCAATTAAGCCACCAATGTACAGCGTGGCAATTATGCCAATATGGGTAGGAAGTGCGGTCGCATTTGCTGAAACTAAATATTTTCACTCAGCAGTATTCTCAACTTTTATCGCTGCGGCAATATTCATTCTTGCTTGGGAAAATTTGAGTAATGATGTGTTTGATTCAGAAACTGGAATCGATAAAAATAAAGCTCATTCTCTCGTTAATTTAACAGGTAATAAATCGTTTATATTTTGGCTAGGGAACTTATTTCTAGCGTTAGGATTACTCGGAATATTAGCAATTGCTTGGTGGCAACAAGATTTAACGGTCGTTGGTATAATTTTACTGTGCTGTGTGTTGGGTTATATGTACCAAGGACCTCCTTTTCGCCTAGGGTATCAAGGTTTAGGTGAGATTATTTGTTTTGTTTGTTTTGGTCCATTGGCAGTCGCAGCAGCATATTATAGCCAAACGCAATCATGGTCACTTATGAGTTTAGCGGCTAGTGTCATTGTGGGCATTGTCACGAGTTTGATTTTATTTTGTTCGCATTTTCATCAAGTTAAAGACGATTTAGCCGCAGGAAAGCGATCGCCAGTTGTGCGTATGGGAACGCAGCACTCTGCAAAACTTTTGCCTTGGGTTGGTGGTAGTATTTATGTCATAGTCGGTTTATTCGTCATTCTCGGCATATTTCCCGTTTGGACGTTACTCAGCTTGCTCAGCTTACCGTTTGCATTCAAGCTATTTCGTCACGTTTGGCAATATCACAATCAACCCGAAAAAGTGAGCAATTGCAAATTCTTAGCCGTAGAAATGCATTTTTGGAGCGGTTTGCTACTTGGTTTAGGGTTTATGCTAGCAGCAAGTTAAGTAATGGTTGGTCATTGGTAATTGGGTCAACTTATTAACTATTCCCCATTTCCCATTACTTAGCCTTAAAAAGTATGATTTCTAACATTTGATGTGGAAATAGCAACCTACCAGCTTGAGTTTCGTCGCTACCAACGACAATTTCAATCACCACTTCACACAAGTCACGGTATCTGGAAAGTGCGTGAGGGAATTATTCTGCGTTTTACAGATGCGACGGGTAAGGTAGACTATGGTGAAATTGCCCCTATAAGTTGGTTTGGTTCGGAAACAATCGAACAAGCTTGGGCTTTTTGCTGTCAGCTACCGCCAAAAGTAACTCAGGAGATGATTGATTCGATTCCCGATACTTTACCCGCGTGTCAATTCGGGTTTGAGTCAGTGTTGGAAGAGGTGGGAGATGGAAAACCTAGTCTAACTTATAGTGGGTTGTTACCTGCTGGAGAAGCAGCTTTAGGCGCTTGGGAGAAATTGTGGGAAAAAGGTTATCGTACCTTTAAATGGAAAATTGGCGTTGGTGCGATCGCAGAGGAATTAAAAATCTTTGCAAAACTGATGCAATTACCCGTGTCGGCGAAACTACGCTTAGATGCAAATGGAGGATTAAGTTACGATCAGGCGCAGTTGTGGTTGCAGACGTGCGATCGCTTTGCAGAAAATCCCGCAGGAACGGTAGAAGTTGAGTATCTCGAACAACCATTAGCAGTAGAAGAATTTGCAGCGATGTTAGAGTTGAGTCGCTGTTATAGCTGCGCGATCGCCTTAGATGAGTCTGTCGCGACATTGAAGCAATTACAAGAATGCTACCACAAAGGTTGGCGGGGGATTTTCATTATCAAGCCTGCGATCGCGGGGTTTCCTTCACGTCTGCGTCAGTTTTGTCGTGAATATCAAATTGACGCGGTTTTTTCCTCTGTGTTTGAAACAGAAATTGGTAAGTCAGCAGCTTTGAAACTTGCAAGGGAATTATCTTCGCCAAATCGGACGGTAGGGTTTGGAGTCGATCATTTGTTGGCACCAGAAGATAGCCAATGGCTAGAAAGGTTATGGAGTACTCACTAGCAGATTTTAAGAACTACACCAAAAATCATTTGCTTTGTGAAAACAGCGATCGCCTACCGCAATTAATTGAGGAGATCTCTTCACAAATTCAATTTCTTCAACAAAATTCTAAAGTTCTTCTTGCTGAACGCGAACCTGTAAGATTTTTAGCGAGTTTTATCGCTGCTTATACTGCGGGCTATCCTATTTTTCTATGTAATCCTGATTGGGGAAACTATGAGTGGCAACAAGTCTTTGATTTAGTTCAACCCGACATTATCTTAGCAAGTCATTTAGAAATGCCTGCCACAGTTACCACCAATACCAATGACCCATTACCCATTCCCAACTCGATCATGATTCCTACTGGTGGTTCGTCAGGCAAAATCAAATTTGCGATCCACAATTGGGAAACACTTGCAGCATCAGTAACAGGTTTTAGAAAATATTTTCAACTTGAGCAAGTTCATTCGTACTGCATACTGCCACTGTATCACGTCAGCGGCTTCATGCAGTTTATGCGTTCTTTTATCAGTGGGGGCGATCTCGTTATTCAAAACTTCCAGCAAATGGAACAAGCAATTTATCCGAACCTACAACGTTTTTTTATTTCCTTAGTACCCACACAACTACAACGAATTTTGCAATCGTCACTTAGTGATCGCTTAGCAGAATTTCAAACGGTATTATTAGGTGGTGCGCCAGCTTGGAGTGAATTGTTAACACAAGCCCGAACCCAAAACATCCGTTTAGCACTAACTTACGGAATGACAGAAACCGCTGCGCAGATTGCAACGCTTAAACCTGAGGAATTTCTGCAAGGGAAAACCAACTGTGGGAAAGTTTTACCTCACGCGCAAGTGACCATTTGCAATCAACAGGGTAACATTAAAATTCAAGCCGAATCTTTAGCGCTAGGCTACTATCCGCATATCTTTACCCAACCAGAACTTACCCTAGACGATCTAGGTTATTTCGATAATCAAGGATATTTAAACATCATTGGGCGTAGTAGCGACAAAATCATTACAGGTGGCGAAAACGTTTATCCCGTCGAAGTTGAAACAGCAATCCGCGATACCCAAATGGTAACGGATATATGCGTCATTGGCATTCCCGATCCTCATTGGGGACAAGCTGTAACAGCGATTTACGTTCCCAAATCAAATACATCCGCAACAACCTTACAAACAACCCTCAAAGCCAAACTCAGCAAATTCAAAATTCCCAAACATTGGATTTCCCTCACCACCTTACCCCGCAACTCCCAAGGTAAAATCAATCGTCAATCTTTACAACAACTCGCCTTAACCTTACTCCAAAAATAGATATATCTTCCCTGCTATCTGTCCCCCCACTGCTGCAACCATTGTTCCATTTCCACCGATAAACTTTGCCTTTTTCGACTTTCCGCATCAATACAAACGTGTTGAGTCATTGCTTTTGCGACAACCTTTTCCGTCGCCATCACCTCATAAGCAATTGTGAAACTATCCTCTTGTAATTTTTGCGGAATCAAGCGAATCGATAACAAATCGCCACAAAATAGCGGGCGAAAAAAATCGACACTCGCACGCACAATCGGAAACGCCACCGCAGGATTGCTAAAAAAAGCCTTCAGATTGAACCCTGATGTTGCTAGCGATGCTTCGTAAGCTTCATGACACATCGCCAAGACGTTAGCAAAGTAAACAACACCAGCTGCATCGGTATCTTGAAAGCGAACAGTGCGATGATAAGTAAACGCCATTTTAGGAAAAAGAATAATCTGAGGAAGATGAACAATTGCACTCGCACCTCATAACCGCAGTGTTCAATAAGCAGCTTACCAAATAGCTATACATTGCTTAAGTTCGTCAAGATCGAGATAATCAGTTGTGAAAGCTTTACGTAACAATCCTGGGGGAATGAATTCATCGTATTTTTGAATTCTGGGGGCTTCAGCCGCTGCTACTAAATCTTGGGTAGTGATGCTGCGATCGCCTAACGAAGTCATAACATCATAAAGCTGTGTTATCTCTGTACCTTTAAGTTTGAGATAGTAGGGATTCGTTCCTGTAATGCTTTTAATTTCCAAATCTTCTCTCAAGCAGTAGTTTAAAACTCTTTCTAACGTTCTATACGCAACTGTACCCATCCAAGGAAAAAGATAACAAGCATCATTTTCTAGGACAATATTATCTAAGTTAATTCGTCTAGCGAGTTGTCGTGCTTTTTTCAGGCGATCGCGTGCATTTTGTTGTAGATAACTATACTCTATATCTTCAAGTAATACTTTGCGCATTCGTTGCATAACTTTGGTATGAATATTACCGCTTCCACCGCGCCAAGCGATGCTAGCGCTTCCAGCAACTTGTTTGACAACAATCGTTTTTCTTTTAAAATCTACGTCTAAAACTTCCCACGTTCTTCCAGCTAAACTGAATTGATCTCCTACAGGTGGTGGAGTTAGAATGCTGCCAATTTCTGTAGAATCGTTTTTTACAGTGTATTCTT
Source organism: Chroogloeocystis siderophila 5.2 s.c.1 (assembly GCF_001904655.1). Taxonomy (NCBI): domain Bacteria; kingdom Bacillati; phylum Cyanobacteriota; class Cyanophyceae; order Chroococcidiopsidales; family Chroococcidiopsidaceae; genus Chroogloeocystis; species Chroogloeocystis siderophila. The sequence goes on from NZ_MRCC01000001.1 coordinate 339,680, forward strand.
CATTGTCGGGAAAAACGGCATAAAACTGAAATTTTGAGATAACTTTTTCGCCAGCTAAACCAATAATCAATTTTCCCGACTCATGCTGAATATGATCGATATCAATTAAATAGCGTAGTAGGATTCTGTAGTCGTCTTTTGAGATAGCACTAAACGGTGGTAAACTAAGAACTTGCTGGGCTAAAACCGCAGGAGACGATTCTCCCATTGCTGCTAAAATGCTCATTGTTTGGTGATACAGCAAGCTGAGCGGATATTCTAGTGGTTGTATCGGTTCAATCCAACGTTCTTCGAGATAAAGTTGAATAATTGCAATACACTGTAAAAGTTGCCAAGGAATTTGTGCAGGTAACGATGCTGCAAGCGATAACTCATTTTCTGCACAAACAAAACGCATATCCGCAGGTTCGCCGCGTCTTCCAGTACGCCCTAGACGTTGCAAAAAACTTGCTACACTCAATGGTGCTTCTAGCTGAATAACTCGTTCTAATTGTCCAATATCTATCCCTAATTCCAACGTTAATGTTGCGGCTGTCACTGCTAAAGGTGTATGGCGCATTGCCTTTTCAGCTGCTTCTCTTAAAGAAGCCGATATACTCCCGTGATGTACGTGATAAATATCTGGTAATCCTTCCGCTTGTGCAAGTTGGCGTAAAGAAGCAATGACTGATTCGGTTTGCGAACGATTGTTTGCAAATATTAAACATTTACAGTGACTTAAATTGAAAATATATTTGTGGTAGTTACTACTATCTTGGGTGTTGATATAAAAATGTTCTACAGCTAATTTAATTTGGCGCTTTTCTGATTCTATCTGAGGAGTGATGACGGTTCGATTTGTACCAGAAGCGAGCCATTTTTCTGCCAAAGAGTAATCGCCTAGCGTTGCTGATAAACCAATTCTCCGAGGATAATTATGAGTAACATTTTCTAAACGTGCTAACTGACAAAGAATTTGATAGCCGCGTTCAGAACCCATAAAAGCATGAATTTCATCAATAATGACAAATCGTAAGTCACCAAAAAGACGAGTTAAATCATGATGTTTTCTCAGTAACAATCCTTCTAGAGATTCTGGGGTAATTTGGAGAATTCCTTTTGGGTTTTTCAATAGCTTATTTTTGCGACTTTGCGAAACGTCACCATGCCAATGCCAAATCGGAATATCAGCTTCTTTAACTAAATCATTTAACCGTTGAAATTGATCATTAATTAATGCTTTAATAGGACCTATGTATAATGCCCCAATCGTTGACGGTGGCTGTTCGTGCAGTAGAGTTAATACAGGTAAAAATGCTGCTTCGGTTTTCCCCGCAGCCGTACCAGCGGTAATTAATAGATGAGCATCAGTATCAAAGATAACTTCGCAGGCGGCGACTTGTACTAAACGTAATTCGTTCCAGTTATGCTCGTATATGTATTGCTGGATAAAGGGCGCGAGTTTATGAAATGTGTCTTTACTCATAAACTAAATTCCGCAGCATCATCTTTGTTAGAAGTTAAGCGTAAATCTGCGCCGCGAATGAGTTGAGAAAAGGCGATCGCTGGATTTTGGTGTATAACATTGAGAACACCGATAAAGTCGCGCACAATTTCCCCTGGTGTTAATAACGCTTCTGCACCCAAGCGATTTTCTACTGCTTGCACAAAGTTTTGAAAATCTTGCTTTTGCAACTTAACTTCATAACCAAAATTAACAGCATGAACATCAGCTATTCGTTGTAAAAGAGCATAAATTTCTGCTGAATTTAAAGGAGTCAATCGAATCACTGGGCTGAAAACATCTTGCATACCAGCTTGTTTAACAAAACGGCTTTCTTTAGTGCGTCTTTGCCAAGCTGGGTTTTTAAAAAGCCCGCGATTGGGATCTTCTAAAAACTTTGGAGTACCACTTACAAAAATTCCTAAGTTTTCGACTCTACCCTGCATTGTATCATTAAAGATTGCTAGCAGTTTATCGTAATTCTTCTCGCGGGCGATCGCATTGGCAATCTGATATAAATGTACAGCTTCGTCGAGAAAAACTAAAAGCCCTTGATAACCAATATCCGCAGTAAATTTAGCGATGAGTTTAATATAGTCGTACCAAGTATCATCGTCAATAATCACGCGAACTTCAGCTAATGCTGATTTTGCTTCCGTTTTGCTATTAAACTCACCGCGCAGCCACCGTAAGGCTGCACTTTTCTTCTCGTCATTTCCTAATCGGTATCCACGCCAATACGCGCTGATGACGTTACCAAAATCGAATCCGTGAACTAATCCTTCTATACTTGCAACAACTTCTTGAATGCGGGTTTCTACATAATCGTCAAAGCGATCGTCATTTGGGCGGGTTCCGGTTTCTTTTGCAACTTCTTGTTGAATTTTATTAATCCAACCCTCTAATATGGAAACTAACGCACCACCTTCGGGACGATTTTTGATTGCCATATTTCGCATCAATTCGCGGTAGGTTGCTAATCCTTCTTGATTTGTTCCTGCTAGTCGTTTTTCAGCAGATAAGTCAGCATCAGCTACGACAAATCCTTGTTCCATTGCTTGGTTGCGCAGCAATTGCAACATAAAACTTTTACCTGAACCGTAGTTTCCGACAATAAAGCGAAATGCTGCACCTTTTTGTGCAACATCCTCAAGATTCTGCAAAAGACTTTTGATTTCTTTCTCTCTACCAACCGCTACATTGTCAATTCCGATTCTCGGTACGACGCCAGCACTCAAAGAATTAATAATAGCACTCGCAATTCGTTTACTGATTTTTGTGGACATTGAATTTAAATCTGTCAAGTAGTTAACTACTCATTATACCTTTATAAATTTGAATGACTTGTTTCACATTTTCACGGTAATCTTCAACAATTTCTAATTGCCCAGAGTCAAAATCGATAATGCGATCGCCAATTGTGTCAATAGCGCACTCGTTAATATTATCAATCAAAATTGCCGGCATTGTTACTTTAGATTCGGCAATTTCTTTAATAACTTTGCTCGGATGATTTTGCTCTAAAATTGCTTTTAAAATTTGAACTTGATAGCCAGGAAGCTGTTCCATAAATTCCATCCATTCTTCTGGAAGTTCATGGGAAGCCGTCACTTCTACTTCTGGTGTTTCTAGGCTATCGATTAATTCTGAAAAAGGAAATAATTCTGCATCTTCCTGCTTATCGTCATCGCTTATTGGTTCTGCGATTAAAGCTTCTATCTGCTGGTGAAACTCTTGAATTTGGCTTTGTAGTTGATTTCGTTCTTCTTGTAAAGCGAGTAAATCAGCTTGTTGTTGTTCTTTTTCTCCTTTTAGAGAGGTAAGTTTATTCTGGATATCATTTTTGTATTGTTCTAATTTTTCTATTTGATTTTGCAAAATATATGTTTTAAGTTCTACTTGCCGTTTTTGTTCTTTAAAACTTTGCAGATCAACTTCCAGTGCTACTTTTTCTGATTGCTGCTGTATTAGCTGCTTTTGAAGTTTATCTTGTTCTAGCCTTAATTCCTGAATCGCTTGATTTTCTTGATTATGTTGAGTTTCTAAGCTGTTAACTTGGATGTGTAAACTCTTTAATTGAGATGATACAGCTGATTGTTGTTGATGTAAATTAGCTATTTCCTGCTCTAGAGCTTCTTTTTGTTGTGTTGTTACAGTAAAATCTCTATGTAGTTGTGCTAACTCTAGACGTAAGGCATCCGAATTTTGCTCTAATGCTTTCTTTTCAGTGAATACAGTTGCTTTTTGTTGTTCAAGTTCGCAGAGATTAGCGTGTAGAGTATTTAGTTCTTTCTCTAAATCTTCTTTTTGTTCTTTTAAAATCTTTAATTCTTGTTGTAAATCATCTTTGTAGTGATGCCTTGCTTCAACTTGACTGCGTAGTTGATTACACTCGGTTTGTAGATAATGAATGCTATTTTCTAATTCTTGTTTTTTTAAGTTTGCATTTGAGAGAATTCGATTCAAGTTAATTTCTTGGGCTTCTAGGTCATAAATTTTCTGGCGTTGAGATGATAAAACAAGTAATTCACGATTGTTTTGACGTTTGTCTACAACAATTGCTGCTGCATAAGTAGCAGGAAGAGTGATTAAACTAGTAAGTAACGCCCGATTTGCGTTTCTATTGGAGAGGAAGCTGATTCCGAAGCTGACACCAAAGGCAACTGCACCTAAAATGATTCGATTACTAACCATAGCGCGATCGCTTATCTTAATGGTTATGAAACTGCATCCAGATTAACAGATAGATTAGGCTTGAGAAGAACCAAACACCGCTAATTCGGCTTTAAGAAAATCAATAAACTGTCGTGCGGTACGTCCTGATCGTCCATTATGCCGTGTTGCCCATTGCAATGCACGATATTCTAAATCTTCTTGACATAAGGAAATTCCTGCTTGCGCCGCGAGATGACGAATAATACTCAAGTATGTTTTCTGATCTGCGGGTTCAAAAGTCAAAGTCAAACCGAAGCGATCGCTAAACGACAACTTTTCTTGCATGGTATCCCACACATGAACCTCTTCACGATCTCTAGCCCGTGGTCGATCATCAAAAAATTCTCGAATCAAATGACGGCGATTCGAGGTAGCATAAACTACAACATTTTGCGATCGCGCAGTTAAATTACCTTCCAAAACAACTTTTAAAGCTTTAAACGCGTCATCATCTTCCTCAAACGAAAGATCGTCAACAAAAATAATAAACTTCTGCGGTAGATTCCGCAATTTTTCAACAATTTCCGGTAAATCTTTTAAATCCGACTTAGCAACTTCAATCAAACGCAAATTGCGATTTTGATAGTGATTTAACAATGCTTTAACTAACGAAGATTTTCCCGACCCGCGACTACCATAAAGTAGTACGTGCAATGCAGAATATCCAGATAAGAGAAACTCGGTATTTTTGAGCAAAGTTTCTTTTTGCAGTTCATAACCTACAAGTTGAGCAAGTTGAATCGAATCTGGATGTGAAATACCAACAAATTCTCCAGCTTGCCAACGTAAAGCACGATTTGCAAATAAACCTGTACCAAATCTAGAGTAATAAACACCTAAGTCTGATACAAGAGTTTCCCAATTTGCTGTTTGGTGGAAAGGAATTTCATAAGTTTCTTGCCTTTGATTATCCCATACTGCAAGTGGTGTTTGTAATCCTGTAACAACTTGCACCCACTGACTCAAAGTATCGCTACTGCATTGGTAAAGACTCTGCAACACTTGTAAATCTTGCTTAGCTGCGGCTAAGAGGGCTGGTGGTAAGGTTTCTGTTTGCTGAACTTGTTGTGAGAAGGGATTATCATCGCGTAGAATTTGCTCTATGAGGTAGTCTTGCCAACTTTGGTTACTTGCAGCTAAAGCTTTGAAGTAATTGCCATACGCTTGAAGACAATTAATTTTATTTACACCGTTACTGAGTGTCTGTAATAAGTGTAAAAAAGCTTGACCAACTTCGTTAAGCAGCACAGATTGGTATAGTAGCAACGATGCTGCTTGACATCTTAGGGTTTGAATTGAGTTACTGACGTGCGTATCCATAAATAAATTCAGCAATCTACCTCAGTCATGGTAAATTGTCTGCCGATAGTTAACGATAAATTTAGAATAAGCAATGAATATAGCTATTATTGCAGCGATCGCCTATGGAATCATTGCCATCATTGGCGGTATTATCGGTTACACGCAAGCTCGGAGTACGGCATCTTTAATTTCGGGAATCATTAGCGGTTTACTGCTCATTGCTGGGGGAGTATTTTATTTACAAGGACAATCTTGGGGCTTTATTTTAGCACTGGCTATTACAGCTATCTTAGTAGTTGTATTTACAATTAGATTCGTAAAAACACGCAAGTTTATGCCAGCGGGATTAATGCTGACGTTGGGAGTTCTCACGCTAGTCATCATGGTAAGTCAATTAGGAGCGATCGCCTCTGTTACCTTAATAATAAGCTTTTAACTAGACATGATCTCACACTTCAGGTTCTACTCCTAATGCTCTTAGTTGTGCTGCCAAGCGTTCCGCTTTTTGACGTTCTTGTTCGGCTTGTTGAGTAGCTTGTTGTACTTTTACCTGTGCTGCTTCTTCGGGTAACAAAACTAAATCGCCAGAACTATCAAAAAAACGCAACCAAGGTGCAGTTTCTCTCTGTATAGTTCCCTCCCAAATACCTAACCAAAAACCCAAAGTTGCACACCACAGCCATCCGCGTTCATTTGCTTCTAACGGCTGATAGCGATGGCTACCATCTAATTGCCATCCTTGTAGCGAACTCGGATTAAAAGGATCGTACACAAAATAATTTGGCGTTCTAAACGTGCGTTCGTAAATCTCTTTCTTTGTTATCTTGTCTACTTCCGCGGTTGACGGCGACATCAACTCGACGATGACATCTGGATATCGCCCATCTTCCTCCCACACTACCCAACCTTGACGTGACTTTGTGCCATCAACGTCTAAAACAACAAAAAAATCTGGTCCACGGAAGTCGCGATTGCGTGCTTGAGTGCTGCTATAGTAAATAAACATATTACCGCCTGCAAAAAAGTCATTGCGCTTCGACCAAGCTTGTTCTAGCGATCGAATCAAGACATCCATTGCAATACGGTGACGATTGCTTTCCAAGGGTTCACCATCATCGAATATCAAATCAGTAGGTGGCATCGGCGGTTCCCAATCCCACCCCACATCTTGAGAGATTGTCTTTTCTTCCGTAGACGACATCGTAAAACTCTCCCTGCTGAGATTGCCTTGTTAGTACATTTATATTACATGATGAGCGTTGAGGAAAGCGATCGCCTTCCTTCTCAATTAGTCTCTCAAAATTCCAATTCCCGCTTTCTGCTCGATGTAATCGGCTAAGTTAATAAAATCTTCGCGCGGATAGCATCTTCCACCGATTAAGTTAAACGCTAATTCACTACGGGGATTATCTGGACTTTCCAGAATATGGATACCCCAGTAATAAAGAAGATCGCTAGCACGAATACAAACTTCTTCAGGGTCAATACAGTGAAACTTATCGTCTATTTTACTCGTTTCTTTATAAATATCTGCATAAGCTCTTCTCAAAATCTGCAAACGTCGGTATCCAGGATCTTTAAAATTATTAACTAATACAAATAAATGGGCATTTCTATTAATTCTGCGTATGTCTTTTACAGTCTCTTGAATGACTTTTCCATGCTTATTAATGCCCAAAGGATTTAAAGTTGTGGGAATAATACAATAATCAAATTTTGCTACTAATTCAGAGTGATTTCTTTCCATTGCAGGCGAACAATCAAAAATCACAACCTTGGCATCACGCGCAGCATCCTCATGCCAATCTTCGCCTTTAAATACTTCAATTGTTGTCCCCATTCCTTTAGGATTAGGAACATAAACACCATCACCGACAAGCTTTTGTAAATTTTCTTCAGGGTCTAAATCTACTAAAGCTACGTTGAAACCTTGTAACGCAAATGCACCTGCTAAATGCGCTGCAACTGTTGTTTTACCTACACCACCTTTACAAGTAAATACACCGAAATAGATTTTGCCAGGCTTGGGAGGTTCAGGTGGTGGCGTTACTTCAACATCACCGTTTATGAAGTTAAAACCATTGTCAGTTGCGACACCACAACGGATCTTAGTATCTTGACCCCAAGATTTAATTAAAGCACGCGCTGGACCACCGAAGCCTTTTGTTGTGAGAAAAATACCAGCATTAAATTGTTTACCTTCAGGAGAATCTAGATAATCGGCAAACTTTGATAGTTGTGTTGATGTTGCATTGTTTTTCAGCCATTTAACTTGTACAGCCACAACACAATGATTTTTTTTAACAACTAAATCGTATCCAGGTTGATTAGGTTTAGCAGTTTCAACAGTCCAACCATATTTGTGAAAGATTTTAGCGACGTGCTGCTCAAAATGAGTGAAATCATGAACAAAATTGTATTCTAATGTTGCAGGCATAGTTAGAGATTTTAAACAATAAAAAGTTCAGTATGTTTTGCGATAAATCACTCCATAATTGGAGCTTCATTATCATTTAAAAGCTATGCTAGCATCACAATTGTAGGGAATATACGGAGTCAACAATGAAGAATCGATGAAACTTGATGAAGAAAGTGCGAACCTTATAAAAATACTTTGCGATTATGGAATGAATGCCATCACCGCAGCAGGCGAACCCGAACCATTTTGTAAGCGTAAAATACCAATTGCTAGCGTAGATCCACGTACAGGTAATTGATCGAGATTCGTTAAATTTTCTAAGACAATTCTTGTTTTTTCTAGTATTAATCGATTCGTTGCAAACGTGGTATCTTGTCCAGAATCGACGCCATGTGTATCAATTCCTACACCGGCAATTTGTCGTTCTAGTAAAAACTGCGTTGCATCGCAGCTAAATCCTGGAAAATGAAGATTGCCAGATGCATCAGCATTGAGAAATGCGGCTTTATCCCACCACTTGTTTTGCCATCCTGTGTACAGTAACACCACACATCCAGGAGCAATTGCACCGTGTTGTTGCTCCCAATTTAAAATATCAGTAACGCTCAGCGTGTAGTCAGGATTTACGGCTTGTGCTTGGATATTCAACACAATCGCAGGAACAACTAATAGATCCGCAGGATATTGGTCGATTCCTAATCCATCCGCGTAAAAACTCTTAGGCGCGTTGATATGCGTTGCAGTGTGTTCGCCGAAAGCGAAACGCCGGAGGTAATAACCATCTTGATGCAACTCAGCAACAGTTTCAAATTCCACAGGCGGATCGCCTAGCCATTGAGGAATATCAGGATGAATTACGTGGCTGAGATGAATGACTTGCGAATAGGAGATGTTTCGACGCTTGTTTGAGTGATATCGCAGTGGGGAAGTTAATTGCGTTAAAGTTGCTTCCATAATTGCAGGAGTTTGCCCTGAGACTGTATATACTAGCGCTTCGCGATACACTCGTTGTGCTGGATGCGCGGTATCATTGGCACTACCACTCGAAACTGTCACCGCTGCGTGTGCGGTACGTACTGCTAAATCAATAGCCCAGGCGCGCAGTTGTACTTTTTGTGTAAATGTAGAGTGTTGTGCTTGGGCGATCGCCTCTCGACATTCGTTCAATTCGCGATCCAACGCCGTAAAAGCTTCATCAATAAACGCTAAAGATTTCGTTTGTGCTGTTGCTTTGACAATATCCAACCCCGCCATTGCACAACCTATAGGTAATGGAGTTCCGCGCAGCACATTTTTGATATCGTTATTATGAATCCACCCCGCAGGTTTCACAAAGACGACGCGATCACTTGGTAAGAAAAAACGCATCAAAGTCGCGCTGACTGTACTTGTTGATCGCATAGCGGCGAGTTGCATTGGAGGGCTAAAAGCGATCGCACCGCCTGTAGCTTGTTGCGTTTCTACAAAAGGTACAATGCCAAAAACAGCACCACCATTAGGTAAGGTGGCAGCAATGATAAACTCAGCAAACAAATTCCAACCAGTTACCCAAGGAACAAACCCATCGATTTGATAGCCTCCAGCTACAGGTATCGCGATTACGGGATTTCCTAGCCGTCGAATATGTGAAAAACCGACACCAAGTAAAACATCTCCGTTACCCATGCGTGGAAGATACGCTTGCTGTAGCCGAGAATTACTGCTTTGTACCAACATCCCCGCAGCGCTTTGGTGTTGTGTTTGCAAAAAAGCTAATGCACCAGAATACCTAGCTACCAATTCTTGAAAACTCGCAAACGCTTCATCACTGATACCAACTCCAGCCCATTGTGGCGGTACTCGTAACGCAAGTAAACCTAGATTACCTAATCCTTTGAGGGCTTTGAATAAGATTTCAGGGTGAGTATCAATTTCGTTAGCTAAGGGTGCAACTTCTGCAAGTAGATAAGATTTGGTTGAGTCTAGAATCATTGGTAATTGGTAATTGCTAGGTGCATAAGCATAAGATTGCGCCAGAATGGAATTTTTAGTAGTTTTGTGAGTTAAGCATGATTTATCAAAACCACATTACTTTATCGACTAAAACACACGGGGATATGCATGATATTACTGATCAGGTTAACTCGATTGTGAAAAAGTCGGGAATCAAAACCGGAATGGCGCACGTATTTAATGTGGGTAGTACCGCCTCGATTGGTACGATTGAATTTGAACCAGGATTGCAGCGTGACTTACCCGAACTTCTGAATAAACTCATTCCACCAAGTCGTGAATACGGACACGAGCAAATGTGGCACGATGGTAACGGACACTCGCATTTGCAAGCTACATGGCTAGGTCCATCTTTAACAGTACCCGTGCAAAATGGCAAGCTAGAGTTAGGTACTTGGCAACAAATCTTTCATTTAGAATGTGATATCAAACCACGTCAGCGGAAAGTCGTTGTCACGATTTATGGAGAGTGATTATTGGCTAGTTGTTAGTGAGTCAATTCAATCGTAGTATGCAGCAAGAAATATCATGGCAGTAGAATATGATGTCGTTGTGATTGGCGGTGGTTCGGGTGGTTTAGTCGTTGCGGGAGTTGCTGCTGCACTCAAAGCCAAAGTTGCTTTAGTCGAACGCGATCGCCTAGGTGGTGATTGTTTGTGGTATGGTTGCGTTCCGAGTAAATCTTTAATTCATGCATCTCGTGTCGCCTACGAAGTCAAACACGCCTCGCGGTTTGGAATTCTCTGTAACGATAACAAAATCGATTTTGCTAAAGCAATTGGACACGTGCAAAGTGCGATCGCCGCAATTGAACCGCACGATTCACCCCAGCGATTTGAATCTTTAGGTGCTGAAGTAATTTTCGGTAGTGGTGAATTTGTCGATCCACACACTTTTGTCGTTAATAATCGTCGCTTAAGCGCAAGAACCTTCGTTATTGCTACAGGTTCGCGCCCTGCCATTCCTTCAATTCCTGGATTACAACTAGCAGGTTACATTACAAACGAAGAAGTTTTTGAAATTACTGATCGCCCCGACACTTTAGGTATTATTGGCGGTGGACCTATCGGGTGTGAATTAGGACAAGCTTTTGCACGATTAGGTTCTCAAGTTACGATTATTAGTAGTAGTGATCGCCTTTTACCCAAAGAAGATCCCGAAGCCGCCGCCGTAGTACAGCAGCAACTCATTTCCGAAGGAATTCGCATTCTGACAAAAACACGAGTGGAACGTGTCGAAGTTGTCAATGGACAAAAATACTTAATTGCCAAAAATGAAAAAATTGCCGTCGATCAAATTCTGGTTGCGACTGGGCGCAATCCCAATGTGGAATCGTTAAATCTAAAAGCTGCAAAAGTGGAACTGCAACAAGATGCCGCAGGTTACAATCAGCAAGGCGATCAAAAAGGAATTCGCGTTAACGCCAAACTGCAAACAACAAACCCTCGAATCTACGCTTGCGGTGATGTGATTGGTGGTTATCAATTTACTCATGTTGCTAGCCACGAAGCCAATGTGATTATTAGAAATGCCTTATTCCTACCGATTCTCAAAGTTGATTATCGCGTCATTCCCTGGGCGACATTTACCGATCCTGAACTCGCCCGCGTTGGTTTAACCGAAGCTGAAGCGCGACAGCGTTACGGTAACAATATTGACGTAATTATACAAGAATATGCAGACGTTGATCGCGCCCAAGCCGAAGCTGCAACGCAAGGCTTTGCCAAAATTATCACGAAACGCAACGGCGAAATTCTTGGCGCGCACATCGTTGGTGCAGCCGCAGGCGAATTAATTCATGAAATTGTCTTAGCAATGTCGCATAAGCTGAAAATTTCTGCCTTAGGAGGGATTCACATTTATCCCACGCTTGCAGAAGTCATTAGTAAAGCCGCTTTTGCCCGCACGCAAGAAAGATATGAAAAAAATCACACGCTGCAAGGCTTATTAGAAAAAATGTTTCGCTTGTTGCGATCGCTAGGGTAAACTGTCAAGTCTCATCATAAAGGAAAGCAACGTGCTCCAAAAAACTGCTGAATCAAAACTATACGATCAAGATTTCCAGTTATGGCTAGAGGATACCGCAGCCAAACTAAAAGTACGTGATGTTGACAACTTAGATTGGGAAAACTTAATTGAGGAAATCATAGCTTTGGGAAAGAGCGAAAAGCGAGAACTAATTCATCGATTAGAAGTATTACTTTCCCACTTACTCAAACGCATCTATATCGATTCTGCCTATGATAATCGTAGTTGGGAATTGACAATCAAAGAACAACGCAGACAGCTACAACTTCAGTTAAAACAGTCTCCTAGCCTCAAAAAATACTTTACAGAAATTTTTGATGACTGTTGGCAATACGCCTTAACACAAGTCAAGCTAGAGTATGCTAAAGTTCCATTTCCCGAACACTGGGAGTTTAGCCGCGATCCTGAAGCAATATTGTCACAAGAGTTTTGGCTACAATAACAAACTTCTTTTGTTATCCCCTTGCACCCCTGCTTTTCCCTAGTAGCAACCTTAAGAAAAAACAGTATAAGCTGGAAGCGCTACTAAACAAGGAGTGAATTAACGCTATATGCACTGGCTGTTATCTGGATCTTTGAGTGTAGAGAAATTAACAGTTGCGATCGCCGATCTTCCTCCCTCCTTACAGGGAACAAAGCTAGTGCAACTTTCGGATCTCCATTACGATGGCTTGCGACTGTCGGAAGAAATGTTAGCGCAAGTGATCGCCGCCAGCAACGAAGTTGAACCGGATCTCATTGTTCTCACAGGCGATTACGTCACCGACGATCCTACCCCAATACATCAACTCGTCTTGCGACTGAAACACCTCCAAAGTCGCGCGGGAATTTGTGCGGTACTCGGAAACCACGATATTTATTACCCTGAATCGCAAGCCGAAATTACCAAAGCGCTGAGTTGCATTAATATTGATGTTCTCTGGAATCAAATTGCTTATCCTTTAGGTACGGGATTACCGATTGTCGGACTTGCCGATTACTGGTCAAAAGAGTTTAAAGTCAAACCTGTCATGCGTCAACTCGACAACAACATACCCCGCATTGTTCTATCACACAATCCTGATACCGCCCAAGTCTTAAAAAAATGGCGTGTTGATTTACAGCTATCCGGCCATACGCACGGCGGTCAGTTTACCATTCCTGGTATGGGACCCGCTATATCTGTTTATAAAGACTTTCGGCGTAGCCTTCCCAAAGAAATGCGGCGTTGGGTTCCGTTTATGCAAAAAGAATGCGCCAAAGTTGTCCGACATTGGGAATGGGCGCAAGGCTATCATCGTGTTGGTGAAAATCAGTTGTATGTCAATCGCGGTTTAGGAACGTATCTTCCTGGACGCTTTTTTTGTCCCCCAGAAGTGACTGTGATTACATTAGTAACTGGTGGCTAGTGATGGGAAATTCACTAAGCGCTCATTAACTAAATTATGGCAGTCTATTAACGCAAAGTTATTCAGTTCTTAACAATAGAGTGAGATATTGTTAGTGCCGCGATAGCGCGCAGCGCCAAAAGTAATCGTAGGCTTTATGCTTTCATTTTAGTTTTAGAATTGAAAGCCGAATTAAATATTCAGGACTAGCGCAGTTGCTACATCCCATCTCCTGAAATTGAAGGTCTTTACCTATGGCTTTTGATGTGGATTGTTGGTCACACTGCATGACGTTTAGTTCTATTTTGCAGTGCGTTAATTAGGGAAATCGTGTAGTCATTTCCCTAGTCTAAAATTCGTTCTAGGAGGGGAGTCTAACGATGCTGCAACTCCAAGGTTTTGCCAAATTACCCGCAGATACTTTTGCCGAAGGGCCGCCATCAGGACAATATAATGATGATGGTTCGCTCAGATCGGAACCGCGATTTCCTGGACAGCCAGTTCAAGGATTTAGTGCAGTTCAATTTGCTGACGAAAATTCTTTTTGGTTTCTTTCGGATAATGGTTTTGGAAGTAAGTTAAATAGTCAAGATTATCTCCTACGTATCTACCGCGTTGATCCGAGTTTTCGCGGATTAGAAAATAAAGACGGTAGCGTAGATGTTTTGAACTTTATTCAACTTGCCGACCCTGATAATAAAATAACCTTTCCTATCAAAAACGAAGATACAAACGCCCGACTTCTAACTGGCTTTGATTTTGATGTAGAATCATTTGTCTTTGCGGCGGATGGTACACTTTGGGTAGGCGAAGAATTTGGACCTTATTTATTGCATTTTGATCGCACAGGGAAACTTCTAGACGCACCAATTCCCACACCAGACTTTAACGGTGATTTTGTGCGATCGCCTGACAACCCCGATGTGTTAGCAGGTAATGCAACGGCAAATCTAAATCGTTCTAGAGGTTACGAAGGTTTAGCCATTACTCCCGATAAAACAAAGCTATACGCTTTACTCGAAGGAAGCGTAGCAGGCGATCCAGAAGATGCGTTGCGAATTTATGAATTCGATTTAGCAGCGAAAGAATTTACTGGTATCAAGGGCTATTACCGCAAAGAAAATCCTGACTACGCAATTGGGGATTTTGCGGTTATCAACGAAAACGAATACTTAGTCATTGAGCGCGACAATTTAAGTGGAGACGCAGCACAATTCAAGAGAATTTACAAGGTAGACTTGTCACAGCAAGATGCGAATGGTTATGTTGCCAAACAAGAAATTGGCGATTTGTTAAACATTCGCGATCCGCAAGATCTTAATGCTGACTCTAGCACAACATTTACCTTTCCCTTCGTCACCATCGAAAATGTTTTGGTAATCGACGAAAATACAATTGTTGTTGCTAACGATAACAATTACCCTGCAACAGGTGGACGTTCGGATACCGAATCCGATCATAATGAAATCATTGTATTGAAGTTAGATCAACCACTAAATCTCGATCCACGCGTCGGAATGAGTGCGATCGCGGGTAGTAACCTCCGCTTTGGGACTCCCAATGATGATGAATTCTTTGCGACGCGTAACGATACTTTATTCGGTGGTGCGGGTGACGATACTCTAGATGCTACCGCAGGACAAGGTAACAATCGTTTGTATGGCGACAGCGGTAATGATGAATTACTAGCAGGTATCCGCGATCGCTTGTTTGGCGGTGACGGTAACGATATCCTCGATGCTTCCCAAGGACGTGGCGATAATCGGCTTTACGGTGGTGCGGGTAACGATACTTTGTTTGCAGGTAGGGGTGATTCCTTATTCGGTGGCGATGGTGACGACGTGCTATTTGCAGGCACTGGTGATAACATTCTCACAGGCGGTGATGGTCAAGATCAATTTTGGATTGTTGCTGGAGAAACTCCTACATCACCTAATACGATTCGCGACTTTCAATCGGATGTTGATGTTATCGGTTTAGGCGCGGGTTTAGCTTTTGTCGATTTGGCGATCGCCCAAACCGGAAGTGATACAAAAATTAGCCTCAAAGATGGAACGCCACTCGCTATCTTAGAAGGAGTTGATGCGGGTACGATTTCTATTTCTGATTTTGTGAGTACTGCACCCCGTCCCCTGATTATCGGTCATCGCGGCGCAAGTGGTTTGCGTCCAGAACACACGTTAGCTGCATACGAGTTAGCCATCGATCAAGGCGCTGATTATATCGAACCGGATATCGTTTCAACTAAAGATGGTGTATTAGTCGCGCGTCACGAAAACGAAATTTCTGGAACGACAGATGTCGCAGATCGCCCTGAATTTGCCGATCGCAAAACAACAAAAATCATCGACGGGGAAGAAATCACTGGTTGGTTTACAGAAGACTTTACTTTAGCCGAACTCAAGACTCTCCGCGCTAAAGAACGTTTACCCGAACTCCGCAGCACCGAATACGATGGTTTATACGAAGTTCCCACACTGCAAGAAATTATCGACTTAGCGCAGCGTAAAAGCGCGGAAGTTGGGCGCACAATTGGTATCTATCCTGAAACTAAGCATCCTACTTATTTTGATAGTATCGGGCTATCGCTTGAAGAACCACTTGTCGAGATTCTGGATGCGAATGGCTATAGCGATCACGACGATCCTGTTTTCATTCAATCTTTTGAAACCGCCAATCTCAAGCAACTAGATGAATTAACGAACGTTCCTTTAATTCAGCTACTCGGCGACAGCGGACAACCCTATGACTTTACTGTGAGTGGCGATTCGCGTACTTATCTTGATTTAACAACTCCTGATGAGTTGACAAATATTGCAACTTATGCTGATGGCATTGGTCCTTCTAAGCGGTTGATTGTTCCGGTTGATGCAGCAGGAAGATTGCAATCGCCGACATCACTCATTGATGACGCCCATGCAGCAGGATTACTCGTTCACGCCTACACTTTCCGCAATGAAGACTTTTTCCTCGCTCCTGATTATCAAGGTAATCCAGAGTTAGAATACGAGCAATTCTTTAGCCTGGGGCTAGATGGATTATTTACCGACTTTCCTGGAACCGGCTTTGAAGTCGCACAGCGTCTTTATCCTTTGATTGCAGCTGATCCTTTACTCGGTGTAGGTTTGTTATCAACTGATACGCCAACAGCATAAAAAGCGTTGATTTTATTGACACTAATAGAGTGACAAAGAGGCTATAAGTCACAAGGCTGTTACTCTTTGTCACTTTGTTATAGCAGGGGTCAGAGGTCAGAGGTTAAGGATCAGGGAAGCGGACGCAGGGAAATTAATATGAGTTTCTATGATGTCCTAACTCTGTTAAATGGGGCTACATTACTTATACTTTTACTTTGTGTAACGAGGCAGCGATCGCCATTTTTGCTAAGATTGTAATTAAATTAGTGAATATTGAACATCTCCATAGATGTAAACTGCTACTAAGCGACCAGATTTAGACAAGCGCTTCAACTTTACTCCTCATAAACTGTGTCGCTGCATCTCAGGAAGTTAGCACCAGATTCATCTGGGCTACAGAGCAATGACCTATAATCATTGTCACAAAACTTTTCTCTAGCAACATTCTTGTTGCGTCAGAAAATAAAACTCGTGAACCAAACTCGACCTTAGAAAGTGTTTCAAATTTAAAACCTAAAATTCAAAATAGTGTGACGCAGTTTACAGTAAGGGCAGGGGGATAAAAAGATGCAGCGATCGCGCTCAGTTCGAGAAGGTTCTGTAGGACTATTATTACTACTAGGAGTAGGGTTATTTGTCGGTTTGGTTTTGTGGCTACGAGGAGTCACAATTGGTAGACGCAGCTACAGCGCTATCATTGAGTTTGCGAATGTTGGTGGAATGCAACAAGGCGGTGTCGTCCGCTATCGTGGTGTTAATGTTGGTAGCATTGCTGCAATTCGCCCTGGTCCTAATGGTGTAGAAGTCGATGTCGAAATCGCCCCAGCTAACTTAATTATTCCGCGTGACGTTCAAATTGCCGCGAACCAATCAGGATTGATTAGTGAAGTTAGTATCGATATTACACCCCAAGCATCGTTACCCTCAAACGCGGTGAATGCGCTACCACTCGATCCGAATTGCGATCGCACGCTAATTGTCTGTAATGGTGCGCGTTTACAAGGTGAAATTGGCATTAGCCTCGATCAATTGATTTCTGCGACTACGCGTTTTACAACGGCTTATAGCGACCCTAATTTCGTCAATACGGTTAACGAAGCAACAAAAAACGCCTCGCAAGCAGCCGCTGGGGTAGCCCAACTGACGCGCGAACTTTCTAGCTTGACACGCGCTACGCAACAACAAATTGGTAGCCTATCAGCAACGGCTAACTCGGTACAACGCGCCGCCGATGAAATTACCGCTTCTACAACAAAGACAGCGGCGCAATTTGGTGCAACTGCGGATCAAATTCGCTTAACGACAGCACAAGTCAATCGCCTTGTCAATAATCTGGATAATTTAGTCACAACAAACCGCACAACTCTAGTACGAGTTTTAGAGAATATTGACCAAAGCAGCGAACAATTACGGCTCACAGTTGGGGCGCTTTCACCGACGGTTAATCGCTTCACCCAAGGAGAATTAATTCAAAATTTAGAAGCATTATCGGCGAATGCTGCGCAAGCATCCGCAAATTTACGTGATATCTCCAATGCGTTGAATACTCCTACTAACCTTGTCGTACTACAACAAACGTTAGATTCGGCGCGAGTCACATTTGAGAATGCACAAAAAATTACATCAGATCTCGATGAACTCACAGGCGATCCCGCATTTCGTGAAAACTTGCGGCGACTTATTAATGGCTTGAGTGGTTTAGTCTCTTCTACCGATCAATTGCAGCAGCAAATTGAAGTTGCACAAACGTTAGATTCTGTATCCGCAACAGTGAAAAATGCAAAACTCAAAAATCCTGAAGCTTCAGCTAAAGGTGAAGATGTTGCAGTTGATAGCTCAGCGATCGCCACTTTACAAAGTCTTGAAGATTTGTTAGAACGCTCATCAGATGCAGCAAAAACAGCAGGTACGCAAGTTTTACCTAACCCCCAAGATTTCGATTCGCACGAAAGTTCGCTTGAGCTATTTCCGCAGTAGTTGATAGAACAATCGCGATCGCCCACTCTCACTAAAGCGTTTCTAACTCCAATCCTCGGTTTCGCTTTTGTTACCAAAATTTGTATAAACTGACTTGGTAGCGTGCAGTTGACGCGTCTTCTCAAAAAGTTCGGCTTCAGTAAGATTCCACGTTTGCATAATTTTGTCTAAGTCAGCTTGGAGATCTCGCGCACCAGGAAAGCCATTGTAACGAATGCGCATTCTTGCAAGTTCAGCAAGATTCAAGTCTGTAGGTGCTGCGGTTAGTAAAGTATTAATCAGCGCGCGATCGCGATTGTAGAGCGGATGCTGTTGGTCTTTATTTTTTACTTCTGACATAACTGCTACTGAGTAACGATAAGCGACCTTCTGCATAAATTGTATTGCCAAGGTCAGAGGTCGGGGGTAAAAGCTACCTAGAGTAGATGGTTCTCAACTATCTATCTATATGCCTTTTCGTATCTCGCTGTTTTACAGGCTTCATATTTTTCTCTTATAAGTTTTTTACTGTTTCCTTCTAGTCTTAACGATAGAGAGTAATAAGTGCGAGTCAATTTGCTTAACTCAAGTTGTAAAAGTACGTGGAATCAACAACTGTTGTATAAACCAAAACGATATCGAGGAACAGTCCTGACTCAAAGCGGATTACAAAAGCTGTACAATCAGATTCAGCAGCTTTCTGCGGATGAGGGTTGCGAGATGACGCCGCGCCGAATCGCAGAAAAAACGCAACGCATCGAACCTCAAGGATTAAACGCTGCTACTGTGCGGAAAATCTTGCAAGCACAAACTGGTGTAGACCAAGAGTCAATCCGTCTGGTGTTTCAAGCACTCAATCTTACACTAGAACCATTAGATTTTAATTATTTTTATCATGTTTGCACTGAGCAGGCTGCACCTTTTGCGGTCAAATCTCAGTCAGCCTTGAATCATCCGGTATATTTAACCAATGCAGTGGGTGGCGATCGCTGTATCAAAGGTTCGCAACAAGCGCAGCTAACCAAAATAGATCTACCTGAATACCCAGGTAGCCCCCTTCCTTTGAACTCTAGATTCTATGTTGAACGTTCGGCAATTCGAACTCAAGCGTATGCCCAACTGCATAAATCTGGCAGTTTGACGTGGATCAGAGCACCGCATAAAATGGGCAAAAGTTCTTTGCTATTACGTATCCACTCTTATGCTAAGCAACTCGATTATCATGCCGTTCATCTAGATTTTCAGCAAGCTGATCGCGTCATTCTTTCAGAGTTGAACAAGTTATTGCGCTGGATGTGCAAAACTATTAGCTTGCAGCTAAAAATTGAATATTGCTTAGAACAACATTGGGATAACGAACTTGGTAGCAAAGTCAGTTTTATTGTTTGCTTACATCATCTCTTAGCACAATTACATCAGCCGCTTGTTTTGTCTTTGAACGAAGTCAATCGTTTATTTGAATATCCTGATGTTTGCCGCGAGTTTTTGCTATTGTTGCGAGGTCTCAATGAAGAAGTGAAGTATGATGAAGTCCTACAAAATCTGCGATTAATTTTAGCATATTCTACTGATGCGTGTATTTCCGCGAATTTTGAGGATCAGCTATTGCATATTGGCATGACGCTTCATCTTCCCGAATTTAGCATCGCGGAAGTGCAACAACTTGCGCTAGTGTATCAGTTGCCTTGGGAAAATTCTTCCTTGATCGCGCAACTTATGGAATGGGTCGGCGGACACCCGTATCTTATTCAACTCGCGTTTTACCACCTGACAACCTCAATACCTACCGCCTCAGTTGATACATACCAATTACAACAACTGATGCAACAAGCAACAATGTCAGTGGCAATTTATCAGTATCACTTGCAACAAATTTGGTCTATAGTGCAAGCCGAGCCTTTATTATTCGCAGCAGTTGAGCAATTAATATCTCAAGAAGAAATTATTATAGAGTCAAGTGTTGCACGCAAATTGGAAAGTTTAGGGATTGCTCGCTCTGAAGGCGATCGCACCATTTTACGTGGTCGTTTGTATCAAAAATATTTTCAAAAGAAGAACTCAAGTCTTGTCAAACTCAGTTAAAAATTTATATCTCAATACATAAAATTTGTTCTTAGAAGTTTCTTATAATTTCCTTATTTTGTCGATCTAGTCTAAGACAAAGGAAGATTCTTTGCACTTCTGTTAAATACATAACGAAACACAACTATTCAATGAAAAAGTGTTCAAGCACTTTTCAGTAGCTGTCATTATCTGTAGACCTATGGAGTTTAATAAATGAACCTAACAAAACGTTGTGTTGCTGAGTTTATTGGGACGTTTTGGCTAGTGCTTGGGGGTTGTGGTAGTGCAGTACTTGCCGCAGCTTACACTACAGATAGCTCAACGATTGGCGTTAATACTTCTTTCCCTTTAGGAATTGGTTTCGTTGGGGTATCGCTGGCGTTTGGCTTGACTGTACTAACCATGGCGTATGCGATCGGTCATATTTCCGGTTGTCATCTCAATCCTGCGGTTTCGTTTGGGTTATGGGCTGGTAAGCGATTTCCTGGTTCGGAATTATTACCATATATCATTGCTCAAGTACTAGGAGCGATCGTCGGTGCTGGCGTTGTTTACCTCATTGCTAGTGGTAACTCCAACTTTACACTTGCGGGTTCTAACCCATTAGCAACCAATGGATATGGCGTGCATTCACCAGGCGGTTACAATTTGCCAGCAGCGTTTATTACTGAAGTCGTGATGACTTTTATGTTTTTGATGATTATTTTAGGTGCAACCGATAATCGCGCCCCTAAAGCCCTCGCGCCCATTGCAATTGGTTTTGGCTTGACGCTAATTCACCTGATTAGCATTCCAGTTACTAATACCTCAGTTAACCCTGCACGCAGTCTAGGTCCAGCCATTTTTGCTGGTAGAGCGCTTTTTGGTCAAGTTTGGTTGTTCTGGCTAGCTCCGATCGTCGGCGCATTACTCGCTGGTTGGCTTTATCTGACAATTTTTAGCGAATCAGTCGTCGAAGAACCCCCACGAGTTCGCGAGCCAGTTTAGTGATTAGAACGCACATTTGCAATCATTAATATTACTAACTAGAGGCTACTAATATTGTTGCTAGTGGTTAGTTGCTAGTCACTAGCTACCTTCATCTGTAATCATTATTATTTCTCATAAACATATCGCGTGAAATTCGGTTCTACCACGCTAGGGAAACTCTCAAAATTGCGTCGTACCCAATCTATTCTTACTTCGTTGTTGACCTTAATATGCTGTGGTGTATCAGGATAGAGTTTACCCAGAATCTCAGCATCTTGCTTAACAACCACTTCGGCAAGAGGTAAAAAATTCTTTTTAATGAGATGCGCAAACAAATTGTGGATTTTTGCAAACATGAGAATATAAGTACGAGTTCTGTTTGGTGCTTCTGGAACAAATAAATGACACTCTCTGATACTCGCAATGGGACTTTCAGCGTGGACAATTACCAAAGACGGGAATTAGTTTTCTAAATGCTGCACCTGGAGGGTCTTGGGTAAAACGAGCAGTGTAGGATTTTTAAGGATATCATGTAGTTTAGGTGGCTTTCGCGGCATATTAAAATAGGCATGCGAGTGATGTCCATTGTCAAGAAATTGCTTAAACTGCACTTGTTCAATTTCAAATAATGGGCGATGCGTACCATTTTGATGGTTGTAGTCATGCATATTGAGCAGCATAGTGAGGAGATTTGTTTTAACGCTAAACTCCCCTGTATCGCCAATTAAGTCATATTCACTTGCTGTTTGATTTAGAATTGTTGGAACCGGAATTAGAACTTCTGGTTCACCGTAAGTCCAGATAAAATCTCCTTGAATAATCAATTCAAACGGCTGTCCTAACGATTTTGTTGGTTTATGAGTACCTGGCAAAACTGTGCAACCTGTGCGATCAAACTCTAAGGCATGAAACGGACAAGCTACTGTACTACTACCATCAGCTTTAGCAACACACCATCCTTCTGATAGCATTGCACCCATATGAGGACAGGCGTTTGATAAGCAACTTACTGTACCTGTACTATCCTGCCAGAGAATATAGTCATTGTCATATGAGTGCGATCGCCGAGCGTGCCAAAATTACAACGGCATGGTAGAAAAGCATACCAAAGCAGCGATTGAGTTTATCTTGGCAGGGGTGAGGAAAACGCCGTGAACCAAATAAGATAAAGATGTAGGCTTAATTGTGGATATCAATGCCGAAAAAAGATAGAGATACACCACTTACTCAAGAAGCACTTATAAAAGAAGTTTGCCGTCGGATTCGCGTAGCGAGAAGTTATTGGGATGCGCATAATAATGCCGCTTGTCGTCACGAACGCGATCGCGCATTGCAACTGTACAATACTCTTACTAAAGAACAGAAAGACCAAATTCCCCAGGTGTTGCGAGTTTGGCTGCGTTACCGTAGTGAAAAATATTTTGGCGCACACCGCACTCCACCACAGCGTAAAAAAAGTAAAAACTGATTGACTTATTTGGCAGCTGACGATTGCATAACTTTAGAATATGGTTGAATAACCAACATTTTAAATTATGTGATTTGTTATCTCGCATCATGAGTAATTGTATCAAGCGAACGAGTAGTTGTTTGATTATTTCAACTTTATTAACTTTTACGAGTCCAGGACTTGCTAAAACTCAGATTGAAATTGATTATGATACAGCTTCGTTCAAAAATGAAAAGTTAAAAGCTGGAAACGTAGAAGTAGCTGTCAGCTACGACAGGAAAGAAGAGTTCAATGACATTGATAACTTGCAATATCAAATTTTATATAATGGTATTCCGCAATTAACCGCTAGTACTTATACTCGATTTACTGGTGGCGTTTTTCTCCAAGACTTAGACGGAAATGGAGTAACTGAAGTCGTTGTGAGAACATTTAGCGGTGGTGCGCACTGCTGTACTAATTATACTATTTATACGCGTCAAAATAATCAATTCGTTAAAACTGAAACAGGCTTTTTAGATGGAATTGGTGGGACTTTTCAAGATCTCGACAAAGATGGAAAAGTTGAATTTATCACTATTGATAATTCATTTCTTTATGGTTTTAGTTCTTACGCTGGTTCGTTTGCACCATCGCGAATTTACACATTTACAAATGGTAAGTTTAATAACGTAACTCGTCGATATCCTCAGCACCTCAAGTCACGTGCTTGGGAGATGTATCAAGCATTTATCCAAAGTAGAAAAGAACAATACGAAGTGAATGGAATTTTAGCAGGATATGTAGCACAAAAGGCACTTTTAGGCGAATATGAAGAAGGCTGGAAATTCATGCTTGCGAACTATGATCGCACATCAGAGTGGGGCTTGGCTATCTATCAAGAAAATCGAGAAATTGGTAAATATCCTAATTTCCCGACGGCATTAAGGGCGTTTTTAATTCAACAAGGTTATTTGGATAAAAATGGTAAACCTATAACAAATTAAGCCTTCCGACTTCCTTCGGGGTTATCTAGGCAAAGTGTACCTTCGTACACTAAAACAAGATTTTTGAACGTAGTCTACGGAGGTGACTTTCTTTAATATTGAGCGGCGAATTCATTCGCAATTCTCTTCATACAGGCGGTCTAATGACTTCATCCGCAAGGCTTTCGCGTTTATAGTGCTAATACAGTCACTTTATCCGTTGCTTCCCACGGTAAATGCAAATCCATTCTGCCAACATGACCATAAGCAGCAAGTTTTGTATAAAATCCACCAGGGGTAAGTGCAGGGAGAAAGCGTAATTTGAAGTTACGCATGATCGCCGCCAAGCGAAAATCAAAATGCTTTGCTAAAAGTGTTGTCAATTCAGTATCAGAGATTTTACCTGTGCCAAACGTTTCAACTTGAATACTGACTGGGCGAGCAAGTCCAATAGAATAACTTAGCTGAACTTCACACTCATCTGCTAGATTTGCTGCTACGATATTTTTTGCAGCATACCGTGCCATATATGCCCCAACTCGGTCAATGCGGATGGGGTCTTTACCACTCAACGCTGCACCGCTATGCTTTGAGTATTCGCCATACGTATCAATAGCATTCTTTCTCCCTGTTAATCCAGCGTGAACGTAAGGACCACCTGTGATAAATAAACCTTCAGGATTGATAAAAATTCGCGTCGCAGGGTCAGGGCGAATATCTTCATCAGCAAATACCCTGTCAATGACAGTTTGGCGAATGTCATCTTGTAATTGTGCTAAATCCGGTTTGGTATCGTTTTGACTTGCAACAATGGTGATGCTGTGAATGCGATTTGGTTTGCGATCGCGGTATTCAACTCCGACTTGAACTTTACCATCAGGTGCTAAGTAGGGAAGAATTTGTTTAACAGTACTCAATTGCTTTGCCAGTTTGTGCGCTAACCAAATTGGTAATGGCATCAAAGCCGAAGTTTGTTTACAAGCAAAGCCAAACACCGTAGCTTGGTTTTTGACTGGAATTTGCTCAATGTCTGCATCCGATAACTGATTTTCGTCAAAATGATACAGGCGATCGCTCGGTAATTCTTTGAGGCTAGTTAAAATACTACACGTTTTTGCATTAAATGCA
Source organism: Chroogloeocystis siderophila 5.2 s.c.1 (assembly GCF_001904655.1). Classification (NCBI taxonomy): domain Bacteria; kingdom Bacillati; phylum Cyanobacteriota; class Cyanophyceae; order Chroococcidiopsidales; family Chroococcidiopsidaceae; genus Chroogloeocystis; species Chroogloeocystis siderophila. The sequence goes on from NZ_MRCC01000001.1 coordinate 364,655, forward strand.
GGTTGGTCGTAACCAACTTGTGCAATCACTTGGCGGGCAATATCGGTAAAATCAACGTTTGTGTTTGGTTCAAATCGCGCCGCAATAAAGACAATTGCGGTAGAAACGGCACATTCAGTGATCACTCGCGCAAGAGGATCTTGCTGCAAAAAGCGATCGACAATCGCGTCGCTAATGCGATCGCAGAGTTTATCAGGATGTCCCTCGGTAACAGATTCGGAGGTAAACATGAAATCCTGTTTCATTGCTGTGTACCCTGATTCTTTGTACTTTCATTAACAACTAAAGGAAACAGCGCACTACTGGCGATAACGAGTAAATCCCAGCCATCCAACGGTGTAAGTTTTAACAAATTGCGCAATCCAGGGGCTAACACAAGGAACTGTAAAGTCAGCGAGCCGCCTAACGCTAGATTAAGATAATGATTTGTTGGGATGTCATCAAAGATGCTACGTTCAGTACGGCAACTGAGCGAGTGCAAAAGTTGTCCTAGCGTTAAGCTCATAAAAGCGATCGTACTTGCCTGTGTTCCGATACCATAACGAGCAATTCCGTAGGCATAAGCGGCTAGAGTACTACCAGATAATGTTGTCGATTCAAACAGCATTCTTTGAAAATCGGATGCTTTAACAATTGGCTCATCAGGGCTACGTGGCGGTTTTTGTAAAATATCAGGTTCCGCAGGTTCTAGCGCCAAAGCAAGTGCGGGAAAGATATCTGTGACTAAATTGAGCCATAAGAGTTGCAGTGCATTTAAAGGTTGTCCAAAACCTCCCGCTGTTGCGATCGCCATAACGATAATTTCGCTGAGGTTTGTCGCGAGCAAAAAATGTACGGCTTTGCGAATATTGTTGTAAATTGTCCGCCCTTGACTCACCGCAACAATCATTGTTTCGAGATTGTTGTCTTCTAAGATAATATCTGCAACTTCTCGCGCCGCATCGGTTCCAGCTTTTCCCATCGCAACGCCGACATTCGCAGCTTTTAAAGCAGGTGCATCATTAATTCCATCACCTGTCATCGCCACAACTTTGCCTACTGCTTGTAGCGCTTGCACAATTTGCAGTTTATTGGCGGGGCTAATGCGCGCAAATATATCCACTTTATCGCACAAAGCTTGCAACGCCTCGCGGTTAATATTCACTAAATCTTGCGCATCCAAAATTTGGATTTGGTCGTTGCGACTTAACTGTAATTCTTTACCAATGGCGTAAGCTGTGGGACTTTGATCGCCAGTAATCATGACTGTATCAATTCCTGCTTGATGAAATTGCGCAATTAACTCTTTAACACCATGACGTACCGGATCTGCCATACCGATTAACCCTAACCAGATTAACTCAGTACTGTCGTACCCGTAAGCAACTCCTAGCACGCGTAAAGCTTTACCCGCCATGCGATCATTTTCTAGCGCGATCGCCAGTCGTTGTGCATTAGTAAGTGGCACTCGTTCGCCATCATTTAGCCGCCAACGACACAAATCAAGAACTTCTACAGGGCTACCTTTAACCGCAAGTAGGGTCTGTTGATAATGCTGATGTTGCGTCATCATATAATTGCGATTTTCTGCACGCGGCTGAGTTTCAATTAAGGGATACTGTTCGCGGAGTGCTAAAACATCAACACCAGCAGCGATCGCCATATAAACTAAAGCATTCTCGGTGGCTGAACCGGTGACGACATATTCGCCATTGTCATCGCGCATGACGGCGCTTTCATTACATAAAACTGCGATCTGAATCAGTTTAAGCGTGCCAGCATCTGCTACATCAAAATGTCCATTTACCAAAGAAATCAATTTTGTGTCGGTGTGAATCTCGACAACGGACATTTGGTTTTTCGTAATTGTCCCAGTTTTATCAAGGCAGATTTTTTGCACTGCCCCCAAAGCTTCAACCGCATTCAAACTGCGCACAAGAACTTTATGCTTGCGCATCTCTTGAATACCTAGCGCCAAAATTGTCGTTGCGATCGTCGGTAAACCTTCAGGAACAGCCGCGACAGCGAGTGATATTGACGTTTTGAGCATTTGTAGCAAACCGTAGCCGCGCAGCCATCCCGCAGCAAAGACGAGGGCGCAAATTCCACTGGCAAGCATGACAAGTTGCGAACCAACTTCATCAAGTTGTCGCGCTAAAGGCGTTGTTTGAATTGGAGTTTCACCGATCATCGCCTGAAGTTTACCGATTTCGGTAAACTTGCCTGTCGCCACAACGACTCCTAAACCTTGTCCCCCAAGCACTAACGTTCCTTTGTAAGCCATGTTGATGCGATCGCCTAAGGAAATATCAGCAGCAATGAGTGATGCGGTGCTTTTGCTAACGGGTAAGCTTTCGCCGGTGAGTGCAGATTCATCAATACTTAGATCTTCTGTTACAATCAGTCGCGCGTCAGCCGCAACGTAATTTCCCGCTTTGAGAACTAAAATGTCTCCTGGAACAACTTCGGCAGTGCTAATTTCGACGATTTGGCGATCGCGTAAGACAAAAGTTAACGGGCGATCTCGGCTTTTGAGCGAATGAATAATTTTTTCCGACTGGCTTTCGGTAACATAACCAATTGCGGCGTTAATCCCGACAACACCCATAATGACCAGCGCGTCTGCAACACCCCCCGTCACAACTGATAACCCAGCTGCAATACACAGTAATCCCACGGGTAACGATTGAAACTGCTCAAGCAGCATACTCCACTCTGAGCGGGTTGCGGTTTCTGGTAACGTGTTTGTGCCGTACTTTTGTAAATTTTGGTTTGCAACTACCTGAGTTAATCCAGTGTCTGATGTTTGCAACTCTGCTAAAACAGCATCGATGTCGAGTGCATACCAATCGAAAATTTTCTGTGAGTTGCTACTTAATTTTTGAAGAGTTACGGCGTGTGGGTTGTAAGTTTGGACAATTTCTATGATTAATTCTTCTACCTCATCAGTGCTGAGAGCTAATTCAAACCGAACTAAAATGTTACCTGTTAAAATGTTTGCATTAGCACTAACGATGCCCGATCGCTGAGATAAATAAAATTCTAGATGCTGTTTGAGTTCTGTACAGCGATAAAGCTTTTCAACACGATATCTTGCTCTGCCTGGAACTGCGGTGTGTATTGCTTGAATCACCATTGCCTCTTATTCTAGCGATCGCGGTGTTGGCGTTTCGTTGAGTTTTGTGAAACTATCGAAGGCATACCAGGCTAAGACGTACCAAGGAATTTCTTCAATTTGTAAGCCTTTTGTGAGGAGTTGGCGTAATGCGATCGCGCTGAGTCCTAGGGGTAGTAATAATCGTAAATCAGCAACACCATTTGTCATTTCTTTTACTTGCGCGTTGAACTCAGTAAAGACATCAATAATATACTCACTAGCCCCTGATTTATTTTGCTTAAATGCGCTGTTCTCCGAACTTGTTCCAGCTTCGCGTCGAGTCACTAATTCTGCTCTTGCTTCCGCGACTAAATCGTCTAGTATCTCTTCTATTTGTGCCGTTTTTTCCTGGACTTTTTCTGCTAAAATTATGCTTTCTTTCAGAACCGATTGAGTTAAAGGATGGCTCACTAGTGTTGCAGCAGGAAAGATCATAGGCGCGAGAATAACTGCGGTTAAACCTTTAATAACTTCGGTTGCTTCAATTTCTAAGTCTTGTGATGACATTAATTAATTCCTTTAATTCGATTAGCCAAACCAATTAGAAGGTGTAAATCCTGAATTTGTTTCTGGAGGTATATGACGATACACATATTCAGCATATTTCTCCATCAGATAATGTATTCCTTCATGAATGTACGCTTCTCTTTCTTTTTCCTGCTCTGGTTTATAGTACATATTTTTGAAATCTATACGTTGCTGTTTTTCCTCATCAACCACCACATACAAACTAAAAACTCTACTCAAAACATAAGCAATGAGTTCTTGACGTAAGTCAGGATTAGCAAAAGCTTGTTGATAAGGTTGATGTGGATATTGATTAAGGGCAACTTCAATATCCTCTACTAGAATTGGTAGAGTTAAATTCACAATTGTTTTAGTCATTGGTTGTTTCCTTTATCTACACTTTAATGCTTAGTTATTTTGTTAGTTTTCTAAAGTCGAGATATCTTCAGCAAGAAACAAGCTAAGTTTTTACAAACTGTAACTAATGGCTCGGATTTTTAGATAAATCATGCGTAACCTATGCTGTAATTTTCTATCAAAATTACATCAAGTTATATCTATTTATGCAGACTATTTTGCAGAAACGACTTCACCAATCATGTCTTTTCTTATCATCAGCAGGTTCTCCTTCAAAAGGTTGAACCCCCGTAGTAGGATAGCGATCTTCACTAGGGCTAAAAATTCTACTAACTGCTTCCCAGATATATTGAACTAACCGTACGGGCGCGAGAAATATCTTTTGCAAAAGTCTAGTTTTGTTGTTAGACATAATTTATTTCTCCTTGACTTTACTTAAAAAATAAGGTTCAGAAAGAAAGTGTTTTTCAGGTTGGAGATGATGTATAAATCATAACTTTGTGATAGAAAGTCTCTTGATTTTCCTATGTATTTTATTTTACAAAAAGCCTCTAGCACATCTATGCGTACACTGTGGTTCATTGCAAAATGATGTGACAACTTAGATAGGGTAGTATCGATCTGTTTTTCCTTCCTCATGACTCAGCATCGAACGAGTTGTGATTAGAGTGCCGACACTTTTAAGTTATGAAAACAATTTGAGGAACTTGTGAGCAAGTGATGACTTGTTTAGTTAATTTATATAAATTAGTGTAAATAAATATGTTTTTAATGAGTTAAGATTTGGATTCTGATGTGTTACCGCTAGTGATGGGAAGTATGTTGGAATTTCAGTCACACTCAAATGTATTTCGTCTCTACATCACAGGTGATACCTTGTTTATGATGATTTATGAGAAACTCCACAACGCTATCCTGGCATCAACTTAGCTTTGCTTCACCTTGGAGGAACAAAGATTTTTGGCATTTTGTTAACGATGGATGCTAGACAAGGAGTTCAAGCAATTCATTATAACGATTACACTGTATTTAAGTCGCTGCTTGAGGGTGTTATGCACGCTGTCGAAGATGCAGGATTAAGCGATCGCGGACACTATCTCAGTCATGGTGAAACTTACAACTTTCATGTTTAAATAAAGAATTCCCTAACTCTGTTGACGACACTTGCGCCACAATTCAGGAGGACAGAATCAGGGATATACTATACTAAGGATATAGTTCACTCTTAATCCTGACCTCCGACCTCTGCTATAGTGTGCTTTAGTTAATTCTTCGGTATCTGCGGACGATAGTTACTACTAGTAGATACGGGTTCTACAGGCTTTTTCGCACTTTGTTGCTGATAAAATTCAACGACTCGTTGTACGTATGTCGCAGTCGCACCGCTATTGCAACCGCTTGCATTTCCTGTCATCCACCAACAAGCAGTACGCCGTACCGCAGTCGTTTCGTTGCGATTACCCGCGACGTATTGCTTTTGTAACTCGCGGCGTGCAATACATGATACGATTTCGCGGGCTTTTGCTGGACTTGCTTCAAGTTCTTGTGGTGTAAGTTCTTTACCAATACACTGTTTCGACCAACTGGGGATAATTCCTGGGGTAATTTGCCATTCGCTGTAAAGTCCATCATTTGTCTTACCAGTTTTTGGCGCAGCTAAGCGCAATGCTTCCACCAGCGCCCCAACTTGCGTATTAGTCACTTGTTGTGCTTGCACTGGCAGCGTCCACAATCCTAAACTAACAATCATTCCACCAAGTAGTAAACGCATGATTTACTTTTCCTCCTACACTCCAAAATTTATGATAGGTGGAATAGGTAATTCTAGCATCTTCCACGATGCACCTTGTTGATTGCTATAGTACTTGCAGCAAATAAGAAATAGTCTAGTCAGCTTAATATGGTCTATCTTCCATACATTTCTGATCAAGACTTAAGAAAGGCTGTAAAAATAGTTGTTGACTGTATCTTGTCTACTCAGCAACGACAAGAAGCAGAAATGTATAGAAACGTTATAGATTCATTTTCAGCAATTTTTGATGGTTCAGTTCAAGGTTTTAGTTTAGAGGATTGGCTGCAAAAAGAACGTAGCAGGCAGATACAGAAAACGGTACAGAATCAAATAGGCGAGTTTCACGAAAATATTTTAAGTAGTGTTCCTGGATGGAAAAAGCTCAGGTAAGGAGTAGACATATGTAATGAAGAACGCAAAATAATTGCAGAGATAAAAAATAAATATAATCCCGTTAAGGGAAGCGATGAAGTAGGTCTTTATGATTATTTGCTTTCTTGTTTAGAGAAGCAACAGTATCATAACTTTACTGCTTATTATGTAAAAATTATTCCTAAAAATAAAGAAGCTTACGATAAAATGTTTACACCTTCAGATAGAAAAACTTCCACAAGAAGACCTGCAAATGAAAATATAAGACAAATAAGTGGACAGGCGTTTTATGACTTAGCGACTGGTACATCAGGAGCTTTAAGTATGCTTTTTAATGTCTTACCTGATGTTATTAGTGAGGTTTCAGGATTAAAAGCACTCAACAAACAACAAAAAGCTACATTTAGAATTCTATTTGATAGAGCTTACTAAGTCTTCTTAATCAATTTGGTTGATTTGCTAAAGCGCTCATAACTGCTCTCCCTAAATGGTAAGCGAAATTTACAGGTACGGCATTACCGATCTGCTGATATTTTGAACTTATACCACCAACAAATTCCCAATCGTCCGGAAAGGTTTGAATTCTCGCGTATTCTCGTACAGTAAACGGGCGAGTTTCATCAGGGTGACAGCGTTCTGTCTGTTTTTGTGAAGGTGAAGTTGTCAAAGTTAAACTTGGTTCATCCCAAGCGATTCGACGTGCCATCCCTGTTCTTCCACCAGAAAGATAATAGCTTTTCATCATATAGCTTTTTTGAATGTCCTCTGGCAAATCTCGCCAGCAACCTCCAGGAGGTACAAGTGCTAAAATAGCAGCTTTCTTAGGGCTATACTTCACGCCTTCTGATGGTGGAACATTTTTGAGCGCATCCCTTAATGTCAAAATTTTTGTTGATGGAGCAGGATATCGGAAGTAAATTCCTGGAAGTGTTCCAATGATAATAACTCGTTCTCGCTTTTGTGGTACGTCATAATTAACTGCATTCAGTAGACGGTACTGAACGTTATATCCTAAAGATTTAAAAACAGCGAGAACAGTTGAGAGCGTTTTTCCCTTTTGGTGACTAATCAAGCCTCTAACATTCTCAGCTAAAAATAGTTTGGGCTTTACCTCTTTAACACAACGGGCAAATTCGTAAAAGAGAGTACCGCGAATATCATCAAGACCCAAGCCTTTACCTGCATAGCTGAAAGCTTGACACGGAAACCCCCCTGTTACAACATCTGCACGCATATCGTCAAAAGAAATTTGGGATACATCCGCATGAATGACATTCCAGTTGGGACGGTTGTGTCGCAGTGTTGCTACCGCATCTTTGTCAATTTCAATTAATGCTTTAGCTTCTAGCCCTGCGTTTTCTAGCCCAAGTGCTAATCCACCAGCCCCTGCAAAAAGCTCGATCACAGTAGCTATCGTTGTCGTTGACGCTTGAAGTTCGGAAGCCGTATACGAAGTTGGAACTTCAAATAGATCTAGCTGAGTATACATAGTAGTGAGTATAAGCAATATTTTATATTTGCTGTATGATTTAATCGGCTAATTAGCTAATTAAAAAGTATATACTAGGCGGTAATACCATTTAGCAGAATTTGGCAAAATGGCACAAACGCAAAGAAAACCTGTATACGTACAACCAGAGCATCATGAAATTTTAAGGCGTATTGCCTATGAGGAACGCTGCAATCTATCTGATGTATTAGATGTAGTGCTAGAACAAGCCGATTGGAAAAAAGTGGCAAGCGAAGCCAGTCAAAAGCCCACTCAACGTGCAACGGAAAAAGCAAGTCAATATAAGGTGCGAGACTAACATCGCTGATAGCGCATTCCTGGTAGTTGAGTGACTAACCCTACAAGTTCTAACTGTAGTAGCGCACTTGAAACCGTGCTTGCGGAGTAACCCGTTTGCTGCACAATCAAGTCGAATGGCATTGATTCAGTTGCGATCGCCTGCAAAACTTTTGCCAACTCTGGTGCTAATTCAGGTGCGGCGACCGTCGGTGTTGAATCGATTTGCGGTATTGTGCCTAACATCTCTAGTAACTGATCTTCGCCTAAAATCACTTCAGCGCCTTTATGCAATAATTCCAAACAGCCAAGCGATCGCGGATTATCTAAAGATCCTGGTAACACATAAACATCACGACAAAATTCATTCGCAAAATGCGCGGTAATTAATGCACCCGAACGTGTTGGCGCTTCTAGCACAAGTACCGCCCGCGTCAAACCGGCAATAATGCGATTGCGGCGCGGAAAGTGCGCGCGATCTGGTGGTGTCTTGGCGGGATACTCGCTAACAACTAACCCTTGAGTGAGAATTTGTTGGTAAAGATCCTGATTGCGTGATGGATAGACAACATCGACACCAGTACCGAGTACCGCAATTGTTCTCCCACCTGCGGCTAAACAACCGTGATGGGCTTCGGTATCAATTCCATCGGCTAAGCCTGAAACGATGGTAAAACCATTTTTTGCTAAAGTCGTGCTAATTTTGCGCGTCCAACGCTTGCCATATTCTGAAGGATTGCGTGTACCAACGATACTCACAAGCGGTTTTTGCCCAAGATTTTCTTGGAGATCGACTGCACCACGATAGTAGAGTACTGCTGGTGGGCTAGGAATTTCTAAGAGCAAGCGGGGATAATCAGTGTCTACAGGTGTCCAGAAATGCTGATTTTGTTGTTGGTGTTCGCGTAGAACCTGTTCGGGGTGTAACTGCGATCGCGCTACTCTGACTGCGGCGATCGTCTGAACGCCAAATCCTTCAACTTGCTGCAACTTATTTTCTGGCGCTTGCCATGCTGCGGCTAAAGTCCCAAAATGTTGTTGCAATCGCTGCAATAAAACTGGACCAATTCCGGTAATTTGTGACCAAGCAAGCCAATAAGCACGTTCCGCTAGCAATCTTTGTTCCTCAAGGATAGAGACTGAAAATAAATTAGGATTTTCACAATTCCCAACTACTATCTTTTCGTAGCTTCTAGCTTCTTGTCTCTAATCGCTTGGCTTCTTCATGCTGCGTTTAGAAATCAGGCATAAATATAAGTGATCGCTTCACAAATAAGGAAATCAATATGAGCTTCTATGCTATGTCAGTGTCCACGTAACTTGGCGCTGAAACAGACAAATTTTACTTTTTCTCGGAATCATCAGTCGAAGTTTTCAAGCCTTTGCAGAACGCTGTTGTTTAAAATAAGCAAAGACTGATTTATCTCCGATATCTGGAGGAATCGGCTGTACGACTTTACGCAAAGCAAATACTATAAATAATATTGCCCAAACTGCCAGCATGGCTTTTTCCCATAGTAGCGGCAAAACTTGTAATAAATGCCCTAATAACAAAATAGGAACTAACGGTGTCAGAACTTTTGTTTCTAAACGATTAAAGCAAAAAGCTTCTTTAAAGTAAATGCCTGTCAAAGCAGCAAAGACAAAACCAACGCCAAATAAGGTTGTTGGGTGATTGTAAATCGTAACTGCTAAAGGTTCACTACTATTCACTGCAAAAACAACAGATGATAATGTACCAATTGCCCAAAAAACTTGTAGTAATTGATGAAGTACGGCTAAATAAATATGAATTGTAAATAAGCTAACGCCTAAGGCGACGCAAAAACAAGCGAATAAAGGAGTCAGTATTTGTAAGTCTACTACACTATGATTAAGCAATACCAAAGCACTACCAAGCGCAAAACTCAACGCGGCTACCATTAAACCTGTGCGATAGACAATAACTCCAGTGCGATCACTATCAGTAATCGTAAATTCACCAAATTGACCTTGGTAAACGATTGCTTCAGATCCGGTTTGTTCCAACATACACAATCAACCGTGATATCGTTCAATTCCACCCTAACTCAAAATAATACTTGAACAGGATCTAAATAATCTAACTGTAGCTGCGATCGCGCATTCCCACAATTAACCACAATTTCTACGCAACCGTGACTACCCACAAGGGCGATCAGATTTCCGATAGGTTGATCGCTGTATGTCTCACACCCTGGTATTTCTCTTCCTTGCGCGACAACAACCCACCGTTTACCACTAACGTAGTCACCAGAAATATTTGTCACTAAATTACCAAAACCATCGATATATTGAATACAACCTTGTACGCTGGTGTCTGTGAGTATAGGATTCGGTAAGTTTAGCTCTACTAACGATGCGACATCAATTTCGTTTCCCAAATCATAAAGCGAAACTCCATTAGCAAGATGCGCGGCGACAGGTGCAAAAATATCTCTACCATGAAACGTTGCACTACTTTGTTCAACCCGCCAGTAACAGGAATTCGTTAACTCGACAGCACTTATTGCTGGAGTTTGACTTAATACACCACTCAATATCCCATTGTCAGGTCCAACCAAAAACCCTGATGCAAATTCTACTGCGATCGCGCGTCTTGTACTACCCACACCTGGATCAACGACTGTAAGATAAATTGTTCCATCAGGGAAGTAAGGATAAGCATTCATCAAGCAAAACCGCGCTGCGGCTAGATTTTGTGGAGGAATTTGATGTGTCAGATCGATAATATTAATCTGACGATGAATTTGAGCTATGACTCCCTTCATGACGCCTACGTAAACATCACTTAGTCCAAAATCTGTCAGCATGACGATTTGTGTTTTGCACATCTTCTTATACTCATCAAATCTAGTTCTCATCAAAATTCATTTGAGAAATATGCCCTAATTTTTTTGCTGCGATTTTGTAAAACTGCGTTTTCTTAGAATAATTCCTAAGTTTACTTGTTTGGTAACCCAGTATAAACCAGCGAGGATAGCAAAAGTAATTACCATAACCATAATAAGTATTGGGCGTTTTCCTAATAAATCTTCAACAACACTCGTTGCTACTGTATCAAACTGGGTAACTAAATCCCAACTATTAAACCGCTGAAATCGTCCTCAATACACTCCAATTGCACATAAAGCATGAGTTATTAATTCAGCACCTACAATCCATTGAGTTTTGCCAATCCGATGTAACTAGGAACCCATATTGATTAAGGAGATAACATAGGCTTCAAATCCCAATACCACAAAGCACAAGTAAAGTGGAATTAAAATCAAGATAATTAGCCAAATTGAATCACCCTTACGAATATATGTAATTAAATGAATAACATCGGTTAAAACATACGGCGCGTTAGGTAAAAAGCAAAGAAAACCAAAAAGCCAGGCCACCAAAACGTAGAACGATGTAAGATGCGTCGGAATAAAACAAGACTTAATCCTAATGAAATAAAAGCTAAAAATAAATTCTAACTCATCCAACGAATATGAGTCTGCAATACATATTGAAGTTGAGTTATTAAATCTTCGAGCATTATCGATTTCCTTAAAGTAGCTTCCTTTTGTTAAATAACAAAAAAGTAAAGATAGTGATTATTTCTGTTTTAGCTTATAAACATAAAAAAACGTCTAAGCACAAGAATCGCTACGTTTACTTTGAATAAATTGTGTTATTTTGAAAATCTGAATTAATCAAAGTTTGTTCTTTAAGTTTTAGGCCTTTCATGCGATCACGCTACGCATAACAATTTTCTTTGTAGAAGTAGTAAAATTAAAGGGATGTCACAGATGACATCCCTTCTATTACGCTATATCTGCTATTACTTAATCTTGAACTGCTGGGTAAAAAATGACTAGCTTTAGTTGAAGTAATTAATTTCTGCTTCGAGTTGACGGATAAGCTTTTCGTCACCTTGTGCTTTTGCAACTTCTAAGCGATGCTGTAAGCTTTTTTGAATATTGATGCGGTGGGCTTCTGCGGCTTGTTTTGCGGCTTGTTGTTTTCTGTTCATAGTGATTCGCTTAGTCTGTTATTTATGTCCTGATATTCTAACAAAGTCGAGATTCAGTAACAACTGCTACAGAATAAATTTATATTTTTTTTAACTATTCTGTCTTCAGGAGTAACTTCTAGTAAAGATGGCAAGTACTAAAGAGGGCATTCAATTGAATGCCCTAAATGCTATGAAAGCTCTCAGCAAGATTCTGTCTTAACTCAAGACAACAAATTTAGGTTACATCTTGCCTTTTTGCATGACTTCTTGCAGGTGTTGGCGGATTTCCTGTGCTTGGTCTATATCTGCTTGACGCAGCTTCTGAAATAGTTCGACACAAGGCTGCGATTGCATTTGTTGAGCGTCTTGAATGTAAGTTTCGTAGGCTTTAACAGCTTCTGCTTTATTTTGTAAAGCTGTCAGTAGGTCGTACTCTAGGTTGCTTAATGCTCTGTTATCTCCATTATCTGCCATAAATTGATACACCCTCCTAAAACGTTGCTACCTAACGTTGTACTGACAACTCAAGGGCAGATCATCTGCCTAAAAGAGTATGACTCAAGGATTAGAGAGGATTTTATGTGTTCTGCGGCTCAAGCATCAAGTGCGTGCTGTTTGAGGTCTTGGAGCGTGACAAAATTAAGCGCAGTTTCATGCGTTGCAGCTAGGATGACAGGAGGCGCAACCCCAGCATCAAGTGCTTCTTTCCAACGAGAAGCGCACAAACACCAGAGATCGCCGTCTTTTAGTCCTGGAAAATGAGACATTGGTCGTGGCGTACTCAAATCATTGCCTCTTATGCGAGTAAACGATAAAAACTCCTCAGTTACTTGCGCGCAGACAACGTGCGTACCAATATCTTCTGGACCTGTTTCACACACTCCATTACGGTAAAATCCGGTCATAGGAGAAGTGCAACAAGTTTCTAATTCTTTGCCAAGTACGTTCCGACTCACCTAAGTTATCTCCCTCACACTAAAAATTCAAAAACGGTAAAATGACTTCTGCAACTTCAGTAGCGTACTCTTCATGTAAGCCTAGAGTCCCAGGCAGTTTGCGTGTTTGAATTCCAGGAATTGCGGCAATGGCTTCCATTTCAGCGGTTGATGAAGGTGGTGCTTGCTGACCAATGATGACCATAACAGGAAGCGACACTTGAAATAATTGTAGCAAATCAGCACGACTTGTTACAGGATCGAGCGCACCAGTCACAAATGCTGCTGGCGCAAATCTTGCTCCTGGCTGCTGCGTAATTTCTCGCTTTTGAGCAATAAATTCTGGTGTCAAGCGGGCTTTATCGACATAAACGTGTCTACCGTACATCAAACGGAGGAACGCTGGAGTTGTGTTGGCTTGGTACAGTGCTTGACCGACAAGCGGCGATCGTACTAATTCACGTACCATTCCTGCAACTGATTTGCTTGCGCCCATTACCGTCAATGGACCGCGCCAAGTTGGTGCTACTAAAACAATTCGTGAGAATACTTCAGGTTGTTGCGCTAATTGCATAACATAACCTGCGGCGTGACCTGCGGCAATAACTGCTATGGGGGTAGAAAAGGTATCGCGGACAAAATCGTGTAGTAACTGGTGATAAATTGCAGGTTGGTAATCTAAAGGTGGGCGATCTGATTGCCCAAATCCTAACCAATCGAGTGCGATTACTTGATACTGTGTTGCCAGTTTTTCTGCCAAACCACGCATTTCTGCCCGTGTAGACACGGTGCTAAAAGCTGGCAAGAGTAACACTGGAGCGCCTTCACCTCTCATTTCATAGGCGACTACGAAGGTTTGTCCTTGCCATGTCCAGTGATATTTTTGTACCGTACCGCCGATATCTTGCCCCACAGTGGAGCGAGTCGCTGGGGTTTGAGTAAGTGCTGACATAATTTTTGCTAACGCCAGTAACCAAAAGGCGTGGACTTCACAACACAGATTATATACCGGCGTTGCTGAATAGAAGTATGATTTGCCCCCTTGCATCCCCCAGGACTGATTCATTGATAATAGAAAAATGGATAATAGAAAAATGACAATGAGAGGGGTGCTGGCTTTTTGAGCATGCGGCCCACTTACTTGATTGATACACTCAAGCAAGTCCCCGACTTTCGCACCCAGCGGCGCTACCGATTATGAGTCTTGCTGCTGATGATTTGGCAGAGGAACGGCGCTAGCCGCTAGCGAGCGCTTGAAGCATTCATCGCGCGCCATCAAGCCGAGTTGCTAGAACAGCTGAAGAAGCCAGACTCCCGCCTGCCCTCGAATCCGACCATCCGCCGTGTGCTGAGGCGAGTGAATGTTGCGCAGTTGACGCAACTGTTCAATCAAGGGGCACAGGCAAGCTGCGACCAAACCAGGCGAAGCGATCGCCGTAGATGGCCAAAGTCTCAAAGTAAGCCGCAAAGATGACGACCAGTCCTCGGAGGAGATTGTCAATGTCGTCTGGGGATACAGTCCTGGGCAAGGCGTCATTTTCGGGCGGCAATTGAGAACCGCGCCTGCAGCGAGATGGTA